>NZ_ARZX01000009.1:0-140276 GCF_000568425.1 Cellulophaga geojensis KL-A | reverse complement strand
AATAAAGGTCATATATTTGCACCCGCAAACAGCAATGCGCTGCTTGTTGGAATAATGACCTGGTAGCTCAGTTGGTAGAGCATCTCCCTTTTAAGGAGAGGGTCCTGGGTTCGAGCCCCAGCCCGGTCACAAAGAGAAATCTTATTTTAAAACCTTGTAGAATTTATCTGCAAGGTTTTTTTCTTTTATAGAAATATTTTCAGTTTTACTTCCATCATAATTTACCAAATAACGTCTCTATACCTTATTTACTATTTATCATTTGTATAAAAAGTAAACTTTAGTAAAAACTTACACTTTTTTGTAGTTGCTAAATTAATATCTAGTGCAAATGTTTAAAAACATACAACGTATTGTGTATTGTTCAGTTATTGTCTAGTACTTATATATATTTAAGTATCAATATATACACATATTTGCATACCTCCACATAGCAGTAGTGTTATACGCATAAGTATAACTAAGCTAAAATCAATTTTTAAAAAGCAGAAAACCAATACTATTAAAATGAAATATAAATTAGCACTTATTACCTTATGTATAATTACAGCTTTTAATTGCAAGTCTAAAGAAACTGTAACATTACAAACAGATTTTAATTTTGATTGGAACTTTAAACTTGAAGACACTGTTGCAGGAATTCACGATACCGAGTGGAAAAAAATAAAATTACCACATGACTGGAGTGTTACTAATAAGTTTGACTCTATAAAAGGGGAAGGTGCTACAGCTTATTTACTAGGTGGCATTGGGTATTACAAAAAGGACTTTTATACACAATTAAATAGTAACCAAGTTGCTTATATACTTTTTGATGGCGTTTACAACAACGCAACCATTAGCTTAAACAATAAAGAACTAGGTTTTCATCCTTACGGCTACTCTCCCTTTTATTACGATGTAACATCTGCCTTAAATGAAAATGGCAACAAAAACACTATAAATGTTAAGGTAGACAGAACAAGATATGCAGATAGTAGATGGTATACTGGCTCTGGAATATACAGAAATGTAAAGTTTATTACCAAAAACAAATTACACATTCCTATTTGGGGTTCTTTTATTACAACACCAACCGTTACTAATAAATTAGCTACTGTTAGCATACAAACAACTATAAATAATAAATTCAATAGCAGCAAAACAGCAATACTAAGCACAACAATATATGATACAAATAATCTAGTAGTTAATACCAATACAAAAAATATAACTGTTGCTAAAAATACAACCCTAAAAGATTTAGCTACTATTAAAGTAACTGATCCTAAATTATGGGATATTGATAGCCCTACACTATACACTGCCATAACTACCATTACACAGGATAATGAAGTTATAGACACACAAAAAACAAAATTTGGTATACGCAGTATTAAGTTTGACGCTAATACAGGGTTTTATTTAAATGGAAAAAACAGAAAAATAAAAGGTGTATGCCTACACCATGATGCCGGACTAGTTGGTGCTGCTGTGCCAAAAGGTGTTTGGAGAAGACGTTTACAAACTTTAAAAAATATAGGCTGCAATGCTATTAGAATATCTCATAACCCAGCTTCTAATGAGTTTTTAGACCTATGTGATGAAATGGGTTTTCTTGTACAAGATGAGTTTTTTGATGAGTGGGATAACCCTAAAGACAAACGTAAAAATATGAATGAAAAAAGCGTAGACTACATTACAAGAGGCTACGCAGAACATTTTCAAGAGTGGGCAGAAATAGATTTAAAAAATACAGTTTTATCACACAGAAACCACCCTTCTATTTTTCAATGGAGTATTGGTAATGAAATTGAATGGACTTACCCAAGAAATGCAAATGCTACTGGTTTTTTTAATAATATAGATTGGAGTGGTAATTATTTTTGGTCTTTACCTCCTAACAATATAAGTACTATAAAAGAAAAACTTAAAACGCTCCCAAAAGCCAAATATGATATTGGTGAAACTGCAAAAAAACTAGCAAAATGGACCAAAGAGTTAGATACCACTAGATATGTAATTGCAAATTGCATTTTACCTTCTTCTAGCTATGAGTCTGGGTATGCAGATGCTCTAGATATTATAGGTTTTAGCTACCGTAGAGTAATATATGATTACGGACATAAAAACTATCCTAATTTACCACTTATGGGAACCGAAAATCTTGGTCAATGGCATGAATGGAAAGCAGTTATGGAAAGACCTTTTATTTCTGGTACATTTTTATGGACAGGAATAGATTATATGGGAGAATCTAACAAAGGATGGCCAAAAAAAGGAACCTCTAGCGGTTTATTAGATGTGGCTGGGTTTAAAAAACCATCATACCATATGTTTAATGCTTTATGGAACACTGAGCCTAATATTTATATTACTTCTCAAACTTTAGATAAATCTATTTATAAACTAGATGCCAATGGCAACCCTGTAGAAAAACAAGATGGCAAATGGAAAACGGCTTTATGGCAATGGCATAATGTAAATGAACATTGGAACTATAATAATAATAATAATACTGTTACGGTTGTAGAAGTATACTCTAACTGTACAGAGGTAGAGCTGTTTTTAAACAATAAATCTTTAGGGGTAAAAAAGCTTAGCAACTTTGAAGATCATATTTACAAATGGGCAGTTCCCTACAAAAAAGGAACTTTAAAAGCGGTTGGCTTAAAAGATGGTAAAAAAGTAGAATCTACTATTACAACTACAACAAAACCAACAACTATAAAACTCACCACAGACCAGAAAAAATTAACTGCAGACGGTTATGATGTTGCACATATTATAGCACAACTTGTAGATAAAAACGGTAACCCTATAAAAACTGAAAATCAAATTATTAACTTTAGTGTTTCTGGTAATGCAACAGTTTTAGGTGTAGATAACGGTAGCATTACTAACACACAAAATTTTAAAAGCAATAAAATTAAAACCAGTAAAGGAAGGGCTCTTTTAATAGTTCAATCTTTACAAAACAAAACAACTCCTATAAATATTACAGCAAACTCTGCTTCATTAAAAAGCAACCAAATAACAATTACTTTAGAACCTAAAAAAAATTAATACTATGATAAAGAAAAGTATAGTACTAAGCACAATTACCTGTATACTTTTAATTACAGCTTGTAAAAATAATACGAATACAGCAAGTGTTACCACAGCAGAAGAACCTAAGCAAGAAATTACACCAGAGCAAATAGATGAGTTGGGTATAACAAACCCAGACTCTTTAAGTGCTGCAACAAAAAGAGCATTACAATGGCCAAAAGATTTAGGTAATGAATGGTTTATACAATTCTCTAACCTTAAACCCTTAAAAGGAGATTTAGCTTATGAAGAAGGTGTTGTGCGTAGAGATCCAAGTGCTATTATTAAAGAAGATGGCAAATACTACGTTTGGTACAGCAAAAGCACTGGGCCATCACAAGGTTTTGGTGGCGATGTAGAAAATGAAAAAGTTTTTCCTTGGGATAGATGTGATATATGGTACGCTACATCTGAAGACGGTGAAACTTGGAAAGAAGAAGGCATTGCTGTTGCAAGAGGCGAAAAAGGCGCTTATGATGACAGGTCTGTTTTTACAGTAGAAATAATGAAATATCAGAACAAATATTACTTATGCTACCAAACCGTAAAATCTCCCTATACAGTACGCGTTAAAAATCAGGTTGGTTTAGCGTGGTCAGATTCGCCAAACGGACCTTGGACAAAAAGTGAAGAGCCTATACTTAGTCCTGCAGATAATGGCATCTGGAAAGGAGAAGAACAAGACCGTTTTGCTGTAGAGAAAAAAGGAGATTTTGATAGTCACAAAGTACATGACCCTTGTATTTTGCCTTACAAAGGCAAATTTTACTTGTACTATAAAGGCGAGCAAATGGGCGAAAAAATTACGTTTGGCGGCAGACAAATACGCCATGGCGTTGCTATTGCAGACAATCCTTTAGGGCCTTATGTAAAATCACCTTACAACCCAATAAGTAATAGTGGTCATGAAATTTGTGTTTGGCCATACAATGGTGGTATTGCGTCATTAATTACTACAGATGGTCCAGAAAAAAATACCATACAATGGGCTCCAGACGGTATTAATTTTGAAATTAAATCTGTTATTCCTGGTGTACCAGCGCATGCAATAGGCTTAAACAGATCTGCAGATACAGAAAAAGATCCAACAGAAATATTACGCTGGGGACTTACACATGTATACAATAGTAGCGACTACCAAAGTATTATGAGTTTTACATCTGCCAGAAAAACTACACACAGAGCTAAAGGTGTAAAATCTAAATAAGTAACACTATAAACTAAGCACAAAAAAAGGAACAGTAAATTATTGTTCCTTTTTTTATTGTACGTGTAGTTTAATAAATAATAGTAATTTTACAGTATAAAAGCATACCGGTAATGAGTAAACCAAAGGAAGTTTTAAAATCTGAATACAATGTTCCTAATTTAGAAAGAGGCTTAATGGTTATAGAAATATTAGCCACTAAAAAAGACGGTTTAACGCTTGCAGAAATTACAGAAGCACTAGACCTTACAAAAACCACTGCTTTTAGAGTTGTAAGCACGTTAATTTTTAAAAATTACTTGCAAAAAAACGAGACCACTAAAAAAATTACACTTTCTAGAAAAATGCTTACACTAGGCATATCTGCAATGAACGAACAAAGTATTGTAGAAATGTCTATAGATGTTATGCGCGCCTTAAGAGATGAACTAAAGGAATCTGTAATGCTTGGAGTTTTATTAGACACTAAAGGCACAATATTAGAGCAGGTATCATCTTCCTATCCTGTAAAATTATTTGTAGAACCAGGTACACAATTTAATTTACACAGTTCTGTTGGCGGTAAAAGTATTTTAGCTTTTTTACCTAAAGAAGAATCTAATAGCATTTTAAAAAAAATTAGTCTTACTAAATACACAAAAAACACCATTACATCTAAAAAGGAGTTTAAAGAAACGCTAGCCTTGGTTAAACAAAATGGTTATGCCATAGATAACGGTGAAGATATACAAGGTATACACTGTATTGGTGCACCAATATTTAATGAGTCTGGCTACCCTGTTGCTGCACTCTGGATTACAGCTCCACACGGTAGACTACCACATGAAGAATTTCATAAAAAAGGACAAATTGTAGCAAAATACGCCTTAGAAATATCTGTTAAACTTGGTTTTATTTCTCAATAAAAGCAATCTTCATTTTGTAAAATATTAACCTTACAAACATTCTACAACCCTTATTTTAAAAAGGGTTTACTCCTACTTCATTATATTTTAACACTTTACCTCTAATTTATGTTTAATTAGATGATAAATAGTTTATAAAAAAATGTATATTTGTTTCAAATATGAAACTAGTTTACTATTTGAAACTTAAATAAATGATAGCAACACAATATAAAGGCAATAAAAATTTTGCTGTAATTGATAAAAAAATTGAAGAACCCAAAGATGATGAGGTTCGTATAAAAGTAGCCTATTCTGGCGTTTGCGGTACAGATGTACACATTTATCATGGTATGATGGATAAAAGAGTTTCTATACCGCAAACAATTGGCCATGAAATGTCTGGTGTTATTGATGCTGTAGGTAAAAATGTAACCAATTTTAAAGCAGGAGAAAAAGTTGTAGTAAGACCTTTAGATGACAGAAAAGTAAAACCTTCTGATAAAGGGTTTAATCATATCTGTGAGGACTTAAAATTTATTGGTATTGATAGTCCTGGTTCTATGCAACAGTACTGGAACGTACCTGCGTTTGTTTTACACAAGCTAAAACCAGAAACAGATTTAAAATTAGCTGCGTTAATTGAGCCATTGTCTGTGGCAACACATGATGTACGCAGAAGCGGACTAGTTAAAGGTGAAACTGCTGTTGTTTTAGGTGGCGGGCCAATTGGTATGTTGGTTGCTATGGTTGCTAAGGAAGTTGGCGCACAGGTTATAATTTCTGAAGTAAACCCTACAAGAATTAAAATGGCAAAAGACCTAGGTTTTGACGCTGTTAACCCAACTGAGGTTGATTTAGTAGCATACGTTAAAAGTAAAACAGAGGACAAAAGAGCAGATGTTGTTTTTGAAGTAGCTGGCGTACAACCTGCTTTAGATATTATGTGTGAGGTTGCAGGTATTAGAGGCAGAATTTTAATGGTTGCTATTCATGGAGATAAAAAACCTGTAGATCTTTTTAAGTTTTTTTGGAAAGAATTGAGCTTAATTGGTGCTAGAGTTTATGAAAAAGAAGATTATGAAAAATCTATAGAGCTTATTACAGAAAACAAACTTCCTTTTGAGGCTATGATTACAGATGTACAGCCTTTAAGCAAAATTCAGCAAGTGTTTGAAAACATTGATAAAAACCCTTCTGGAATGAAAGTATTGATGGATTGCAGTTTATAATTTTTAAAGAAACAATATAAAAAATGAGTGTTTTAGATACATTTAAGTTAAAAGGTAAAACAGCTTTAGTAACAGGCTGTAAAAGAGGTATAGGTAAAGCTATGGCTATTGGCTTAGCAGAAGCGGGTGCAAATATTATTGGGGTTTCTGCTAGTTTAGAATTAACCGGTAGTAGTGTGGCTAAAGAAGTAGAAGCAAAAGGCAAAAATTTTAGTGCTTATCAATGCGATTTCTCTGATAGAAAAGCTTTGTACACATTTATCAATCAGGTAAAAAAAGATCATCCACAAATAGATATTTTAATTAATAACGCTGGTACAATTTTAAGAGCTCCTGCTGTAGAACATCCAGATGAAATGTGGGATAAGGTAATTGAAGTAAACCAAAATGCACAATTTATACTTACCAGAGAAATTGGTAAAGAAATGGTTGCTAGAGGTAAAGGAAAAATTGTTTTTACAGCTTCATTATTAACATACCAAGGTGGCATTACTGTCCCTGGTTATGCTGCAAGCAAAGGTGCTATAGGCCAATTAACTATGGCCTTTGCAAATGAGTGGGCAGGCAAAGGGGTAAATGTAAACGCAATTGCTCCTGGTTACATTGCTACAGACAATACTGAAGCTTTACGTAATAATCCAGAGAGAGCAGAATCTATTTTAGCAAGAATTCCTGCTGGAAGATGGGGAAAACCAGAAGATTTTGCTGGCCCTGTAGTTTTTTTAGCTTCTGAAGCTGCTAATTATATGAGTGGAGCTGTTATGCTAGTAGACGGCGGATGGATGGGAAGATAATTTAAAAGATATACAATGCATCATCAAAATATAAAAATAACGGTTCTCTTATTTGTTCTTTTAGAGGTGAGTTTACTATTTGGACAACAAAAACCCAATATTGTTTTTATACTTTCTGATGATGCTGGTTATGCTGATTTTGGTTTTCAAGGTAGTAATGAGTTTAAAACTCCAGAGCTAGATAAACTTGCAAAAAAAAGTGTGAAATTTACACAAGCATATGTAAGTGCAGCTGTTTGTGGACCATCTAGAGCAGGAATGCTTACCGGGCAATACCAGCAAAAATTTGGTTTTGAAGAAAATAATGTACCTGGTTATATGAGTAGTTCTGGCTTACTAGGTGATCAAATGGGATTGCCTACAAACCAACTTACTATTGCAAACTATTTAAAAAAACAAGGATATACTACTGCCCTATTTGGAAAATGGCATATGGGTAATGCAGATCGTTTTCACCCAACAAAACGAGGCTTTGACGAATTTTATGGTTTTAGAGGTGGTTCACGTAGCTATTTACCATATGATAAAAACAATGTACTAACCAAAAATGAAGACAGATTAGAAAAAGGTTTTGGAAATTATTTAGAACACAAAGGCTATCTTACAGACAAATTAGCCAATGAGGCTATATCATTCATCAATAAAAATAAAAAAACTCCCTTTTTTATTTACCTGTCTTTTAACGCTGTACATACTCCAATGGAGGCTACAAAAGAAGATCTAAAGTATTTTTCTCATTTAACTGGTAAAAGAAAAACATTAGCTGCAATGACTTTAGCTATGGACAGAGCTATTGGAACTGTTTTAGATGAACTTAAAAAACAAGGATTAGATAAAAATACTTTAGTTGTATTTACCAATGATAACGGCGGACCATCAGATGCAAACCAATCTAACAATAATCCGCTTAGCGGCACAAAAGCTAACCATTTAGAAGGTGGTATTAGAGTGCCTTTTTTAATGTCATGGCCTGGTAAGCTTAAGAAAAATACAACTTACAACTACCCAATTAGCACCTTAGATCTTTTTCCAACATTTTTAAATGTAGCAAACGGAAACTCATCAAAATTAAAACAACTAGACGGTGTAGACCTAATGCCTTATGTAAAAGGAGAAAATAAAGAGAGACCGCATAAGGTTCTTTTCTGGAAAAAAGAAAACAGAGCCGCTATTAGAAATATGGATTGGAAACTAATACGATTTCCTGATAGGCCTGCTGAACTATACAATATAAAAGAAGATATTTCTGAAGTACATAACCTTGCTTATCAATATCCTAAAAAAGTTAAAGAGCTATACAAGCAATTATTTGCTTGGGAACTAACATTAGAAAGACCACTTTGGCAATTAAGAAGAGAGTTTGAAGGTTATGCTGCAAAACGCATGGATGCTTACAAAAAAACAAACACAAAATAATAATACCATACACTATGTCATCAACTAAAGAATACAAGTTATTTATTAACGGAGAATGGGTAACATCTACATCTGGCGAAACTATAGCTATTGTAAACCCATCTACAGAAGAAGTAGTCGCAAATGTACAAAACGGCACTGCAGAAGAAGCTTTAGAGGCACTAAAAGCAGCAGAAAAAGCACAAAAAGAATGGAAAAAATTACCTGCACGTTCTAGAGCAGATATGTTATATAAATTGGCAGATGAAATTGATGCCAATACAGAGCATTTGGCTCAACTATTAACCAAAGAACAAGGAAAACTTTTAAAGGTTGCTCGTTTTGAGGTTGCTGTTACGGCTTCGTTTATTAGATACGCTTGTGAAGGTGCTCGCAGAATTGAAGGTGATATTATTCCTTCTGATAACCCTAACGAGCAAATATGGATTCAAAAAGTTCCGCGTGGGGTTGTTGTTGCAATTACAGCTTGGAATTTTCCTTTGGCTTTAGCTGGCCGTAAATTGGGTCCTGCTTTGGTTGCTGGTAACAGCATTGTAATTAAGCCTACATCAGAAACACCGTTAGCAACTTTAGAGTTAGGAAATTTGGCTAACAACGTGGGTATTCCTGCTGGAGTACTAAATATTATAACTGGCCCTGGTAGAGCTATGGGTAATGCTTTGGTAGAAAGTCCTATTACTAAAATGGTAACAATGACGGGTTCTACACCTGTTGGTCAGCAAATAGCTAAAAATGCTGCAAATAACCTTACTCACGTTCAGTTAGAGCTTGGTGGTAAAGCTCCATTTATAGTTTTTAAAGATGCTGATATTGATGCTGCCGTTGATGCAGCATTACATTCTAGATTTGACAATTGCGGACAAGTTTGCACCTGTAATGAACGTATGTATTTGCATGAAGATATTTACGATATTTTTATGGAGAAATTCATAACAAAAACTAAGGCATTAAAAGTTGGTAATCCTTTGTTAGAGGATACAGATATGGGACCTAAAGTAAATGCTGCCGAGTTAAAACATATGGAGCATTTAGTTGCTGTTAGTGTAAAAGAAGGGGCTACAATTGCAACTGGAGGAAAAAAACCAGAAGGAGCAGAATTTGAAAAAGGATACTGGTTTGAGCCTACCGTTTTAACCAACGTAACACAAGATATGACTATTGTTCATGAAGAGTCTTTTGGTCCTATTTTACCTGTTTTAAAGTTTAAAACTTTTGATGAGGTTATAGGTTATGCTAATGACTGTGAATACGGACTTGCTGCTATGGTTTTTACCAATGATATGAACACCATTATGAAATGTAATGACGAACTAGAATATGGAGAAATTTATGTAAATCGTGGTCACGGAGAGCAACACCAAGGTTTTCATAACGGTTACAAATTGTCTGGTTCTGGTGGCGAAGATGGTAAATATGGTTTTGAACAGTATATGGAAAAGAAAACGTTTTACATTAAACATAAAGCTTAATAGCAACTTTTAAAGATTAAAAATGAGTACAAAAATTAAAAGTGTAGAAACTAAGCTTTTTAAGGTTCCGTTACGAGAGGTTTTAAATGATGCCAAACACGGAGACCACACACATTTTGAGCTAGTAACCACTACCATTACTTTAGAAGATGGCAGTACAGGAACAGGCTACACCTATACTGGCGGTAAAGGTGGGCACGCTATTAAAGCAATGGTAGAAAACGATTTTGCATCTGTTTTAATAGGTAAAGATGGTACAGACATAGATGGCTTGTATGATTTTATGGAGTGGCATATTCACTACGTAGGTCGTGGTGGTATTGCATCATTTGCAATTTCTACTATAGATATTGCTCTTTGGGACATTAAATGCAAAAAAGCCAACCTTCCTTTATGGAAAATGGCCGGCGGAACAGACAAAACTTGCAAAGCATATTGTGGTGGTATAGACTTACAGTTTCCTATAGAAAAACTTTTAAATAATATGAAAACCTATTTAGCTAACGGATTTAATGCTGTTAAAATAAAAATAGGAAGAGAAAATTTAGAAGAAGATTTAGAGCGTATAAAGGCAGTAAGAGAATTTGTTGGTCCGGATGTAACTTTTATGGTAGATGCCAACTACTCTATGACTGTTGAAAAAGCCATAAAAGCAATTGAAGGTTTTAAACAATACAATATTACTTGGTTTGAAGAACCAATTATACCCGATGATTACAAAGGGTTTGCAGAAATAGTTGATAAAACAGGATTTCCTTTAGCTATGGGAGAAAACTTGCATACGATACACGAGTTTGAGTATGCTTTTAACCAAGCAAAGCTTTCTTTTATTCAACCAGATGCATCAAACTGTGGAGGAATTACAGGCTGGTTAAAAGCTGCACGTTTAGCAGACAAACACGGAGTTCCTGCTTGTTCCCATGGTATGCAAGAACTGCACGTGAGCTTAGTATCTGCACAACCAAACGCTGGGTGGCTAGAAGTACATAGTTTTCCTATAGATGAATATACTACAAGACCATTAGTAGTAGAAAATTATAGAGCTGTTGCTCCTAATACCCCTGGTACGGGAGTTGTATTTAACTGGGAAAAACTAGCGCCTTATCAACAATAAAAAATAATAGTATGAAACCAATAAAAAGCAATTTTGGATCTCTAAATGAGCAAGAAATAGATTTGTATACATTAAAAAATGCAAACGGAATGGTTGTTAAAATAACCAATTACGGAGCAACAATTACGTCTATACAAGTGCCTAATGCTAAAGAAGAATTAGTAGAAATTGCTTGTGGATTTGATACTTTAGATGGTTATTTTTCTGATGAATACAAAAATAATGCTCCTTATTTTGGAAGTACCGTAGGTAGGTACTGCTCACAAATTAAAGATGCTACGTTTATTTTAAACGGTCAAAAATATGAATTAGCAAAAAACTGTGGCCCCAATAATTTACATGGAGGTGCTGTTGGCTTTGATAAAAAAATATGGACAGTAGATACTACTTCTGCTAGTGAAAATAAATTAAAGTTATCTTTAGTAAGTAAAAATTTAGAAGAGGGCTTTCCTGGCAATGTTAATGTATCTGTAACATTTACACTAACAAATAGTAATGAGTTAACCATTAGCTACAGTGCTACAACAGATGCAGACACACCATTATCATTAACAAACCATACGTATTTTAACTTATCTGGCTTTACCACATCTATAGAGAACCATACTGCACAAGTATATACTAATAAACGCTTAAAAATAGATGAAACTGGTGCCGCAACAGGAGAAATAATAGATGTATCTAATGCTGTGGATGATTTAACAAAGCCTAAGAAAATTGCAGACGCACACAATGCAATGAATGACGGTTTTGAACATTTTTACGTTTTTGATACTACTGAAGATGAGGTAACAAAAGTAGCTACCATAGCTAATGAAAACGGACAATTAAGTGTTGATGTTTTTACTACAGAACCTTGCATGTTACTGTACACAGGTAAATACACCGCAGATAATCTTAAACGAGAAAACGGACTTAAATACGGAAAATACAAAGGATTTTGTTGTGAAACACACAGGTACCCTAACGGACCAAATATTAAAAACTCTCCAAAATCTATTACAAAAGCTGGTGAAAACTTTAAGAGCACAACCGTCTTTAAATTTTCATTTTAACATAACTAATTCACTCAAAAAAACAACCAAACTATGACAGAAGGAGTATTATTAGCAATTTTTGCAGGATTAATGTTGGGCCTGTATGCCCTACCAGAAAAATTTACAAAAGATTTTAAGTACGAAAACACGTGGAGCTTATTCTTTTTACTTACCATGTTTGTGGTTCCTATAATAGCATCTGTATCACTAATAAAAGGATTTGGTGATATTTTTGGAAATATGCCAACAGACATATGGATTAAAATGGGACTTACCAGCTTTTTATGGGGAGTTGGTGTAATGATGTGGAGTAAAGCAATTAACCACATTGGCTTGTCCTTAGGCTTTTCTTTGTTTATTGGAACCATAATTTTGGTAGGTTCTGTATTGCCTTTTATTGAAGACGGCTTACCACCTACTAACAAACTAACCATTATTTTAATTGGCTTATTAGTTGTTTTAGTTGGCATTTTTGCTAACGGAAAAGCTGGTTTTATTAGAGAAAAAGTAGAGAAAAGCACAGAAGAAAATACCGCTAAAAAAGGATCTATGGCCACAGGTATTTTAATAGCAGTAGTTGGTGGTTTACTTGCTACAGGTTTTAGTTATGCTAATGCAGCAGGAAGACCTTATTTACACGAGGCTAGCCAAGCTGCAGGAAATGCAGAGTGGATAACTGCTGTTGCTGTTATGTTCCCAATTTTTATTAGTGGAGGTATTGTAATGACGGCCTATTTTTTATGGCAATTAAATAGTAAAAAAGCTTGGGGAGATTTTAAAACTCCTGCTTTTGGCAAAAACTTTGTATTAATACTAGTAATGGCATTTTTTCATTATGCAGCTTCTGCCCTATTCGCCTTTGCTGCCTACAAATTAGGAGCTTCTGGCAACACTGTTGGTTATGCCATTTTTAACACCTCATGTGTAGCCACTGCAATTGTAAGTGGTATTATTACCAAAGAATGGATTAACGCCTCTAAAAAAGCACGAAACTTTTTATACCTAGGTCTTAGCTGTATGGTAATTGGTATTGTAATAGTTGCATATAGCAACAGTATATCTTAAAAAAAATTAGAGTTAGTTTTTATTTTTTGCAAAAAAGACCCGCAATTATGCGGGTCTTTTACTCTTTACTAAAAAAATTTAAACTGTTAGTAAAACAGCTTAAACACTAACAAAAAGAACTAAAAAAAACTAATTTTTACAATTGAAATATCTTCTCTAAAGCAATCCACTTTTCTCCTTTTTTTGCCCAAGGCAACTCTTGCTGGTACTTCCACATTAAGTTTTCCCACTCTTGTACTTTAGGATTATTAGCATCCATTTCTGCCTTTTTTTTGGCATTAAAAGTAGCATCTACCTCCATAATCATAAACATTCTATTACCTGTAAGGTATATTTGCATATCTACAATACCTGCATCTTTTATACTCTTAGTAATCTCTGGCCAAGCTTTGCCCTTTGCGTGGTACGCCTTATATTCTTCAATAAGCTTAGAATCGTTTTTTAGGTCGCAAGAGTAACAATATCTTTTGGTTTGCATTTTATATTTTTTTTGAGGATTTATAGGTTACATAGCCATAAGCAGTAACCACTGATAAACATATAAGTGGTAGTATAAATGAAAAGTTAATCTCTGGAATAAATCCTAATATTTTTACATCTGAAAAACCAGGACCGCCCCAGTCTAAAATTCCACCTTGTAAAACCGGCATTAAAGCACCGCCAACAATGGCCATTACCAAGCCAGCAGATCCTATTTTAGCCTCGTCTCCCATATCTTTAAGTGCTATGCCATAAATGGTAGGAAACATAATAGACATAAATAAAGATATACCCACTAAAGAGTATAAGCCTAATTGCCCTTGTAATAAAATTGCTCCTGCAGAAAATAGTACTCCGCCTAAACCAAATAATAACAGTACACGAGATGGGTTTAAGGTTTTCATTAAAGCTGTACCAATCCACCTGCCTGTTAAAAAAATAACCATAGCTGCTACATTATACCAAGTAGCCGTTAAGGCTTCATTTGCTGGCAAACCTTCATTTATATTATCTACGTATTGAAAAATATAGGTCCAACACATAATTTGTGCTCCCACATAAAATGCTTGAGCTATTACACCAAAAATGTAATTTTTATTTGAGAACAGTTTTTTAAAAGAATCTGAGATAGACATTTTATCACCATCTACAGATTTAGGAATTTTAATGAATAAAATAATTGCCATAATACATAAAACTACTACTCCAAGTATAATATATGGCACGCTAATTACACTTAAGTCATTTTCTCTAATTACCGCCTTTGCAGATGAGGATAACCCGTCATAAATTAATTCCCCTGCTTCATTTTTATCATCAGAACGTAGTGCAGAAATAACAAACTGTTGAGCAACTATCATTCCTATTAAAGAACCAATAGGATTAAATGCTTGTGCTAAGTTTAAACGTTGCGTTGCTGTTTCTTTTGCTCCTAATGATAAAATTAGTGGGTTAGATGTAGTCTCTAAAAAAGCTAAACCACATGTTATAACCCATAGTGATATTAAAAAGTAATTAAACTCCTGAAAAGCTGCTGCCGGATAAAATAAAAAAGCACCTATAGCATACAAGCATAACCCTAATACAATACCAGATTTATAACTGTATTTTCTTATAAATAAAGCTGCAGGTAATGCCATAAAAAAATAACCAAAGTAAAAAGCAAACTGCACTAACGATGCCTGCATATTAGACAATTCTGGCATTACTTTTTTAAATGCTGAAACCATAGGGTTGGTTAAGTCATTTGCAATTCCCCATAAAGCAAATAAAGAGGTTATCATTATAAAAGGAAATAACAATTCCTTTTTTACTATAGGTTTATTGTTGGTTGAGTTCATAATACAGGTTAATTACTTTAGTATAAAATTAAAAATGACAGCTGTTAAAAAGGGCTACTTCTGGCTTAAATAGCAGAACAAATGATTTTATGTGCTATTCTGTTAACAAAGACCTATCTAAATGAACATAACCACCATCTACAGTAATAAACTGTCCTGTTGTGTGTGATGATTTTGAAGATATTGTAAACAAACATTGGTCTGCTATTTCAGCAGGCATTGTCATCCTATTTTCTAATGGTATCTTTTTTACAATAGATTGAAGCTTGTCTTCTCCGTTTTCTAAGGTTTTAATCCAAGCCTCATAAGCAGGTGTCCAACTTTCTGCAATAACAATGGCATTAGAGCGTATGCCGTACTTAATTAAATCTACTGCCCACTCACGTGTTAAGCCAAACACACCTCCTTTAGATGCAGCATAACCAGATGTGCCTCCTTGGCCTGTAAGTGCTACTTTAGACCCTATATTTAAAATATTACCCTTGGCTTTTTTTAGCATTGGCAAACAGTATTTTGCCATTGCAAAATAACTTACCATATTAAGCTTAAGAGAATACATAAAATCTTCTATAGGAGCATTTAAACCTGCACCATCATTAACACCAACATTATTTATTAAGGCATCAATTTTACCGTATTTTTTTTCTATTATTTTAGCTGCTGCTTCAATTTGTATGTGGTCTGATAAATCTGTTTTTACAAACAAAGCATCTATACCCTTTTCTTTAAGTTCTTTTTCATATCCAAAACCTCTATCATTTCTACAAACTATAACTGGTATTGCGCCCTCTGCCGCTAAATGCTGCACTATTGTTTCTCCTATACTACCTTTTATACCTGCAGCGCCTGTTACTACAACTACTTTATCTTTTAATCCTAAATCCATTTTATATCTTTTATAAATTATAAAATTTTACAGCATTTAACCCAAGTATCTTTTCTTGATCTTCTGCACTCAATTGGGAAATAAAATCTGTAACTAACTCTTTTACTCTTTTATAGTTACCTGCTACTAAACACACAGGCCAATCTGACCCAAATAATAACCTATCTGCTCCAAATGCTTTTAAAACCAACTGCATATAAGGCTTTATAGTTTCTGATGTCCACGTTTTATAATCTGCTTCTGTTACCATACCAGATAGTTTGCAGTACACGTTTTGTTGGGCGCCAATTGCCAACATTAAGTTTGCCCAACCATCATAAAAACCATCTTTTATATATGGTTTAGCAATATGGTCTATAACAAAGTTTATTTTAGGGAACTTTTTCACAAACTCTAACACTGCTCCCAATTGATGGGGAAACACTAAAATATCATACGTAAAATTGTATTGTTCTAATTGAGCAATTCCGTTTAAAAAATTGGATCTTAATAAAAAATTATGGTCTGGCTCTCCTTGTACTACGTGCCTAAACCCTTTTATTATTTTTATTTTACTGTAATGTTCTAAAACCTCATTTATGTTATCTGCTCTAAAATCTACCCAACCAACAATACCTTTTATAAAGTTATTTTTAGATGCTAAGTCTATTAAAAAGTCATTTTCTAGTGTAGTTTGGTCTGCCTGTACAGCTACACAACCATCTATATTATTTTCTAAATAAACTTTCTTTAGTTTGGCTGGCATAAAATCTTTTCTAATTACAGCCATAGTATCATCTATCCAACTATGTTTTGTTGGTTCATACTTCCAAAAGTGTTGATGAGCATCTATTATCATATTAGTTTTCCATTTTTCTTAAACATTCTTCTACTCCATATTCATCAATAGCCGTAATGCTTTTAGCAATAAAATCTACCAGTCCTTTATACTTTGTTAAATCTTCTCCTAATATGGTTTTATTAGCTAAGGTGTGTGCAACCAAATCTGTTACAGATTGTGATTTATTCTCTACCATTTTCCATTGGTTTTCAAAAAATTTTAAAACCAACTTATCATCAGTAACAGCAATAACTTCTCCATTAAAACTACCTTTATAAAAACGAATTAAGCTAGCTAATGAAAAGGCAATACGTTTAGGAAAAGAACCGTGTAACTGGTTATAATCTTTAAATGCTGGCAATAATCTAGATTGAAATTTTGAGGTACTATTTAATGATATTGCAATTAAAAAATGTTGAAGTGTAGGGTTCTTAAACCTGTCTACCACAGCATCTATAAAAGCATCTATTTCATTTGAAGAAAACTTGGTTAACGTAGGTTTAATTTCTGTAGCTAAAATTTGAAAAATATGATTGCTAACCACTTCATTATCCATACTTTCCTTTACCGTTCTTAAACCGGCTAAATAACCAACCGGAACTAAAGAAGTATGTGCACCATTTAAAATACGTACTTTCATTTCTCGGTAATCGTGTAAATTATCTACAAACTGTACGTTTAAATCTGTTTTAGAAAAAGGCAATTCTTTTTGCACCAATGCATTTGCCTTAATTACCCAGCTATGGTACTCTTCACCAGCAACTAAAAGTTTATCTTTAAAACCTGTTTTTTCCTCTAAAAATGGAGCTCTGTCTGTAGGATAACCAGATACTATGCGGTCTACCAGTGTGCTACAAAAATGGTTGCAATTTAAAATCCAGTCTATAAACTCTTGTTTTAATTGCCAATGTTTTGAATACTGTATAACTGTTTCTTTTAAAGCCTCACCATTATCTTCTATTAACTCACAAGGCAATAAAATACAGCCTTTATCCTTGTCTCCATTAAAATAACTATACCTGTGATACAGCCACAATGTTAGTTTAGCAGGAAATTCTTTAGGAGGACAATCTGTAATTTTATCATTTTCAGAAAACTGAATTCCGGCTTCTGTTGTATTAGAAACTATAAATCGTAATTCTGCCAACTCTGCCAATGCCAAATACTTATCCCATTCTGTATAAGGCTGAATAATGGTACTTATAGATTCTACTAAAGTAACTTCTGATACTGTTTTCCCATTTTTAATACCATCTAAGGCTACAGTAAACAAACCGTTTTGCTCTCTAAGAGCAGTATAATCTCCTGTTTCTGTTGGTTTAACTACAGCTACACTACCATTAAACGCTGTTGTTTTGTTTAATACATCAAACATCCAATCACAAAAGGCACGCAAAAAGTTACCTCCGCCAAATTGCATAACACGTATGGGATGTATAACTGGTTTTTGAGCTGTATGCCTATCCAATAATTGTATTGTTTTTTCTTTTGTTGCCATTTTTACAATGCGTTGTTTACTACGTAAATAGTATTTATAAAGAAACTCCTCTCTTCCACGGAATAAAGTCGTTATTGCCATGTATTACTGCTTTTGATGCTAGTTCTCCACTAGCAACTTTTATAATATGTTCTAATATTTTTTCACCCATAGTTTCTATGGTATCCTCGCCACTAATTACAGTACCTGCATTTATATCTATAATATCTTGCATACGTTGGTATAAGTTGGTATTACTAGACATTTTTAAAACAGGTGCAACTGGGTTTCCGGTGGGTGTTCCTAAGCCAGTTGTAAATACTACTACATTACAACCAGAACCAACCAAGCCTGTAGTTGACTCTACATCATTACCTGGTGTGCACAATAAATTTAACCCTGGTTTTGTAACCTGCTCTGTATAATCTAACACGCTAACAACAGGAGATGTACCTCCTTTTTTGGCCGCTCCTGCAGATTTCATTGCGTCTGTTATTAAACCATCTTTAATATTTCCGGGAGACGGATTGTTTTCAAAACCAGAACCAACAGCAACTGCTGCTGCTGAGTACGCTCTCATTAAATTGTAAAATTTTTTAGAATCCTCTTCTGTTACACACCTATTAATTATTTCTTGCTCTACGCCGTTTAACTCTGGAAACTCTGCTAAAACAGGACTACCGCCTAAAGCCACTAATAAATCTGACGCATAACCTAAAGCTGGGTTTGCAGATATTCCTGAAAACCCATCAGAGCCACCACACTCTAACCCTAAAACAAGTTTATGTAATGGTGCTGGTTTACGGGTAATTTTATTAGCTTCTATTAAACCTAAAAATGTATGCTTAACAGCTTCTTCTATAAAGTTACGCTCACTTAAACTACGCTGTTGCTCTAAATAATATACTGGTTTGGTAGTGCTGGGGTCTATAGCCAAAATAGCTTCTTGCATCATAGAAATTTGTGCATTTTGACACCCTAAACTTAAAATTGTAGCACCAGCAACATTTGGGTTGCATATATAACCTGCTAATAATTTACATAAGGTTTCAGAGTCTTGACGTATACCGCCACAACCACCATCATGCTTTAAAAATTTAATTCCGTCTACATTAGGAAACACCCTATTTTTAGCCATTTCCTCGTGACTGGTAATAATTGGAGTATTTAAAATATCATCTTTATGGGCTCCTGCTTTATACTGCTTAATTAAAGCATCTGTATCTACAGCAAAATCTTTTTTTGTTTGGTAGCCTAGTTTCTCTGCAAGTGCAGCTTCTATAACATCAATATTTCTGTTCTCACAAAAAGTTAGTGGTATTACCAACCAGTAATTGGCAGTACCTACTTTACCATCTTTTCTATGATATCCATTAAATGTTTTGTCTTTAAACTTAGATATGTTTGGCGTACTCCAAACAAACTCCTTTTTTTGATTGGTAAAGTCTGATGATGCGTGTTTTATATTTTCTGTTGTAATTGCACTACCTGCTTTAATTGTTGTGGTTGCTTTACCTATTAAAACCCCATACATGAAAATTTTATCTGCAGGGTTAAAGTCGTGTAAAGCAAACTTATGTTTTTGCTTTATGTCTTGTTGTAAAACTATTTGTTTGCCTGCAATAGTTACTACTGTACCTTTACTTAATGCTGTAATGGCAACTATAATATTATCTTTAGCATCTATTTGTATGTAGTTTTTAGACATTACTATTTTTTAAAAATTTACAGTTGCTTTTATTACTCCTGTTTCTGGTTTAAGCCAACTATCAAAATTTGAAATCATCTCTGTAAAAGGTACAGAGTGTGTAATAAATGAATCTGTAGGAAACTCATTTAACACATTAATTACGTGCTCAAAATCTTCAGTTGTTGCGTTTCTGCTACACATTAAAGTCATTTCCTTTGCATGTATAGCTGGGTGTGTATAGGTTAACTCTCCTTTAGACAGGCCTACTAGTATAAATCTTCCGCCGTGAGACATATAAGACGGACAAGTTTCTAGTGCTCCTTTATGTCCAGATGCATCAAAAACAGCTGTACATAAATCGCCATTTGTAATCTCTGTAATTTTAGCTACAGGATTATCTGCAACGTTTACGGTATAGTCTACTCCTATTTTATCTTTAGCATATTGTAGTCTTTGCTCGTTTAAATCTAGTGCTATTACTTTAGCACCTGCAATTTGTGCTAATTTCATAATTCCTATGCCAATAGGACCGCAACCAACAACAGCTATAGTTTCTCCTTTTACAATATTTGCTCTTCTGATAGCGTGGGCTCCTATTGCCAAAGGTTCTACAATTGCCATTTGGTCATCAGATAAATTATTAGCTGGTATTAATATAGAAGCTGGCACAGTAATTTGTTCTTGCATACCACCATCTGTATGCACACCTAAAACTTTTATATTAGTACAACAATTTGTTTTTCCGTTTCTACAAGCTATACAAGTTCCACAGCTTATATAAGGCATAACAACTACTTTATCTCCTGCTTTTATTCCTTTATCATTTGCGCCAATTTCTAAAACTTCTGATGCCAACTCATGGCCTAAAATTCTAGGATAGGTAAAAAAAGCTTGGTTGCCACCATAAGCGTGCAAATCTGTACCACAAATACCTACTTTATTAATTTTTAGTAGGGCTTCATCTTCTTTTCTAACTGGTGCATCTTTCTCTTTTAAAAGAAATTCTCCTGGTTTTTCACAAACTATATACTTCATTATTAATGGCGTTATTGTTAGTTATTTTTAACAGTTAATTGTGTTATTAGCTCTTTGGTAAAGTTCGTTTATATCAGTTTTGTTAATTACAGTATATGTTTTAAAATCTAGAACATATGTTATTTAGCAAGCCATTAAAACTTTCACCTACAAACACCAATTAACTAATAACCAGCACCTTAATACAATTACTTTGTTTTTACACCTAACAAATACAAAAAACCATATGACCTATTGTATGTTCTATTTTGATATATTTGTTAGTATGACCTATAACCTTACTAATCTTTATACTTACCAAAGAATAATGCTACTAACAGTTAGCATATTTCTATTATTTATTACTACAACATATGCTCAAAACTCTTTAAAGTTTGAGCACTTAACTACAGAAAATGGTTTATCGCAAAGTGATGTTAATGTAATTTTTCAGGACAATGATAGGTTTATGTGGTTAGGAACCCATGATGGGTTAAATAGATATGATGGCTACAACTTTACCATTTTTAAACCTGATGCAAAAAACGAAAAAAGCATTAGCAGCAATTTAATTTGGAAAATTATTGATGATGATAAAGGCAACTTATGGGTTGGCACTACAGGTGGCGGATTAAATTATTTTAATAGAGAAACCGAAGAATTTAAAACCTACAAACACAACCCTAAAGACAATAGTAGTTTAAAAAGTAATTATATAACTGTACTTTTTAGAGATAGTAGTAATAGATTATGGGTTGGCACAGTAAAAGGCATTAGTATGGCAGACTTAAGTAAGCCTACAGATTCTTTAAAGTTTACCCACTACAATTTATACCAAAACAGCTCTGTACCAATAAAAAGTACTAATAATGTAAGTTCTTTTTTTGAAGACAGTAAACACCAAGTATGGATTGGTGGTACTAACGGCTTATCTAAACTATCTAGAGATAATGATGGTACTATTTATTTTCAATCTGTTAACCACTTAATTGACTTACCAAATTGTAATGTAAAAGTTATTAAAGAGGATAGTTTTGGTAATTTAATTTTGGGCACTAGTAATGGTTTGTATAGGTATATGCCAACTAAAGAAACCAATCAAATAGAGTTTTTATATGAGGGTTCTTACAATGCAATTTCTATAGACAATAACAAAATATGGGCTGGTACAGATAATGGTTTATTAGAATTTTCTAGTACAGAAAATGCTACTCCTAAGTTAATTAATATTTATAAGTACGATCCCAAAAACCCTAATAATAGTCTTACTAAAAATGCTATTAAATCTTTATACATAGACCAAACTGGTATAATTTGGGCTGGAGCAAATGGTGGCGGTGTAAATAAATTTGACCCAAACAGAAAGCAATTTTCTCATATAAAAAAGAGCTTAGACCCTAATAGTTTAAGTAATGATAAAGTACGTGCTATTTTTGAAGATAGCCAACAAAACATATGGGTTGGCACAGAAGGTGGCGGACTAAATTTTATCAAAAAAAATAACATTACTAAAGATTTTAATCAATTTAAACACTTTAATAACATCAACAAAATATTTGCTATTGAAGAAGTTTTTTTAAAAAACAAAAGAAAAATATTTATTGGAGGAGAGTTTTCTCCTGGGCTTTTTGAAATTGATGTTACAGACAACAAAAAAATATCAGAAAACGATTTAAAATTAATTCCAGATGTATCTGGCAGTGTTTTTTCTATTTTACAAGACAAAGAAAAAAATATTTGGATAGGCACCTATAACGGAGGTATACATAGGTGGTTAATTAACAAAGACAGCACCAGTTTTACTAAAGATATTTTAAGACAAAATAACAACCAGCAGTTTGGCCTACCCAACAACATTATTAGAGATATTTTTGAAGACTCTAAAGGAAATAAATGGTTTGCTACAGGTAATGGTTTAAGCAGGCTTACACCAGACCAACAAAGATCTAAAATACCAAAGTTTGAAACTTTTAAAAACAATCCTGAAGATGACACCACACTTAGTCACAATTACATATTAACTGTTTTTGAGAGTAAATCTGGAACCATTTGGGTTGGTACTTTTGGTGGCGGTTTAAACAAACTTATTGTAAATAAAGACAAAACAATACGTTTTAAACGTTACACAGAAAAAGATGGTTTACCTAACAATGTTATTAAAGGTATTTTAGATGATAACCAAGGTAATTTATGGATGTCTACCAACAACGGATTATCTAAATTTAACCCTACCTCTGAAACTTTTCAGAATTATGATGTTAATGATGGGCTACAAAGTAACGAGTTTAGTGAACTTACAGCTTTAAAAACCAAGGAAGGAAAATTATTTTTTGGTGGTGTAAACGGGTTTACTGCTTTTTTTCCTGAAGAAATAATTAGCAACAAAATTAAGCCAGAAACGGTACTTACTAACTTTTCTATTTTTAATAAACCTGTTGCCATTGGTGAACAAATAAACGGAAGAGTTATTTTAAACAAGTCTATAAATTTTATAAATAAAATTAAGCTAAAATATAGCGAAAACAGTTTTTCTTTTGAGTTTGCTGCTTTACACTATGCTGCATCCAGAAAAAATAAATATGCTTATAAATTAGAAGGTTTTGATAAAGATTGGATTTACACAACATCAAAAAACAGATTTGCAACCTATACCAACTTAGAACCTGGCTCTTATGTACTTAAAATTAAAGCCTCTAATAACGATAACATTTGGGATGAAACACCTATTGAATTAAAAATAGATGTTACGCCACCTTGGTGGAGAACAAACATTGCCAAAGCTTTATATGTGTTACTTGCAATTGCTCTACTACTTGCTTTTAGAAGGTTTACTATAATTAGATCTGCAGAAAAACACCAGTTAGAGTTAGAACATTTAGAAAAAGAAAAACACGAAGAAATACACCGATTAAAGTTAGAGTTTTTTACCAACATCTCTCATGAGTTTAGAACTCCATTAACACTTATAAAAGGACCCTTAGATTTTTTACTGAAAAAGGCAGATACCATTAGCCCAAAAGAAGCAAAAGACCAATATGTATTAATGCGTAAAAACACAGATTACTTATTGCGTTTGGTAAATCAATTATTAGATTTTAGAAAAATGGATCACGGAAAAATGAGCCTTAATCTAAGTAAAAATAATATTGTAGAATTTTTAAAAGATGTTGGTGAACCATTTCAGTTTTTAAGTAGAAAAAAGAATATTAATTTTGAAATTAATGTTTCTAAAGAATCTATTTTAAGTTGGTTTGATCCTGATGCGGTAGAAAAAATTATAAATAACTTATTGTCTAATGCATTTAAATTTACTCCAGAAAATGGGCAAATTAAGTTAGATATTTTTAATGGTGAAGATTTTAAAAAACCAGATGATATTGAACTTAATATAAACCAAGATAAATATATTGTTATACAAGTAAAAGATTCTGGACCTGGAATTCCTGCACACAGATTGCAACATATTTTTGAACGTTTTTACACAGAAATTGGATTAACAACTCATGTAAACACTAAAGGTACAGGCATAGGCTTATCTTTTACAAAAAACTTGGTAGAACTACACCAAGGTATTATTAAAGTGAAAAGCGATTCTGAAAACGGATCTACTTTTTATGTTTGGTTACCAAAAGATAAAGAAACCTATGAAGAAAAGAAAGAGCTTAACTTTCATGAGGTTTTTGAAGATAATACATTTATTAGCAAGGTAGATGCAGAGTCGCACGCCATAAGTTTTATGGATGATATTATAGACCAGAATATGACACGGTCAAGATCTAAATTACCAATGCTTTTAATTATTGATGACAACCCAGATATAAGATCATTTATTAAAAAAGGACTAGGTGAAAGCTACTATATTTATGAAGCTGAAAACGGACAAAAAGGATTAGAACTTGCCAAAAAATTTATTCCTAATATTGTGATAACAGATTTAGTTATGCCTGTTATGGATGGTATAGAATTTTGTAACCAAATAAAATCTACACAAGAAACCAGTCATATTCCTGTTGTAATGTTAACCGCAAAAACGTCTCAAGAAAAAGAAATTGAAGGCCTAAAAACTGGCGCAGATGCTTACATTAGAAAACCTTTTGACTTAGAATTATTAGAGATTAAACTCTCTAATATTTTAAATGACAGAGAAAAATTAAGGAAAAAATTTAATAGAGAAATTACACTACAGCCTAATGAAGTTACAGTTACGTCTTCTGATGAAACTTTTTTACAAAACGCCATAGAAATTGTAGAAAAGCATATGATGAACTCAGAGTTTAGTGTAGAAATGTTAGTTAAAGAAATGAATATGAGTAGAAGTAACTTGTATTTAAAAATTAAAGAACTAACAGGACTCTCCTCTAGTGAATTTATAAGAAACATTAGATTAAAAAGAGCTGTACAGCTTTTTGAAAAGAGCGATTTATCTGTAAAAGAAATTATGTATATGACTGGTTTTAATACAGCATCATATTTTTCTAAATGTTTTAAAAAACAGTTTGGTGTTGTACCTAGCAAATACATTAGAATTAATAGTGAAGACACCACAGATAAGGAATAGCTTTTAATAAAAAACATATGTTTTATTATTAAAACCATCTGTATACTACTTTTAAAGCTGCAAATCTCAACTTTGTTACATAGGAGTTAATTTTATTATTGTGCGTACAACTTTAGTGCGCACAATAATTTTATGGTAAAATATGTAGTTATGAAGATTTATACAGCTATTTTAATACTAGTACTTACACTTAGTGCTTGTGGTAAAAAAAGCAATCCAAAGTCAAAAAAACAACAACCTAATATTGTTTTTATTTTTACAGATGACCAAACCTATACTGCCATTAATGCTTTAGGAAATTCTGAAATTAAGACTCCAAATATGGATGCTCTTGTACAGCAAGGAACCACATTTACCAACGCGTACAATATGGGGTCATGGAGCGGTGCAGTTTGCGCTGCATCTAGGGCAATGCTTATTTCTGGCAGAACCGTATGGAGAGCTAATAATTTTAGACAAAACTGGAAAAAACAAGATTCTATTGATAAAACTTGGGCTAAATTATTAGAAAACAGTGGTTATGATACGTATATGACTGGTAAATGGCACGTAGACGCTCCTGCTACAAAAGTATTTAAATATACTGCCAACATAAGACCTGGTATGCCAAGAGATGCTTGGGACCACGCAACAATGGTTGCAAAGTTCGATTCTCTTTACAAAACTAAAAATCCAGATTCTAAAACAATTATGCCTAATGGCTATAACAGACCAAAAACTACTACAGATACTACTTGGTTACCAACAGATATTACTAAAGGTGGTTACTGGAAAGGCGGAAAACACTGGAGTGAAGTTTTAAAAGACGATGCCATAACCTTTATAAATACAGCAAAACAAAAAGAAAAACCTTTTTTTATGTACTTGGCTT
The DNA here is from genome assembly GCF_000568425.1 of Cellulophaga geojensis KL-A. Taxonomy (NCBI): domain Bacteria; kingdom Pseudomonadati; phylum Bacteroidota; class Flavobacteriia; order Flavobacteriales; family Flavobacteriaceae; genus Cellulophaga; species Cellulophaga geojensis. Next base: position 113,853 of record NZ_ARZX01000009.1, on the reverse strand, counting down.
TTAATGCTCCACATGATCCTAGGCAGGCTCCAAAAGCTTACCAAGCTATGTACAATGTAAATAACATTACTATTCCAAAAAGCTTTTTACCAGAGTATCCATACAGGCACAATATTGCTAATGGTGATGATTTACGAGACGAAGCCTTAGCTCCTTTTCCTAGAACAGAGCTTGCCATAAAAACTCATATAAAAGAGTATTATGCTAGCATAACACACTTAGATGCTCAAATAGGAGATATACTAACAGCATTAAAAAACTCTGGAAAAATAAACAATACGTATATTATTTTTACCTCAGATCATGGCTTAGCTATGGGAAAACACGGTTTACTTGGTAAACAAAATTTATTTGACCACAGTATTAGACCTCCAATGATAATTGTTGGTCCAGATATCCCCAAAAACAAAAAGAATACTGCAGATGTATACTTACAAGATGCTATGGCAACCTCGTTAGAAATTGCAGGTATACAAAAACCTAATTACATTGAGTTTAATAGCTTTTTACAGCTGGCAAAACAAAATAATACAAAAAGCAATTACAAAAGTATTTACGGTGCGTATTTAGATGTACAAAGAATGATTAGAAAAGATGGCTACAAGCTTCTTGTATACCCTAAAATTAAAAAAGTACTACTGTTTAATCTACAAACAGATCCTGAAGAAATGAATAATATTGCTAACCTACCGGAAGAGCAAAACAGGGTGTTACAGTTATTTAATGAACTACAAAAGCTTCAAAAAACAATGAATGACCCGTTAGATATTTCTACGTCTAAACCTCAACTTAAATCAAACTAAAAAATAAACCATATGCAAACATATAAATTAACTGCTTTACTACTTTTTCTGATGTTTTTTTCTTCTTGCCAAGAAAAGGAAATAGAAGTTTTAGCAGACCAAGATTTTAATAAAAACTGGTTATTTATAAAAGATAGTATTCCTAATGCAGAAGCCATAACTATTGATGATAGCAATTGGAGAAAAGTAAACGTACCACATGATTGGGCTATAGAAGGTCCGTTTAGTGATAAAAATAATGCACGTAACGGTGGTTTACCTATAGACGGTATTGCTTGGTACAGAAAACATTTTACTGTAGACGCTAAAAACAAAAACAAACAAATTTCTATAGAGTTTGATGGTGTTATGGATAACTCCAAAGTTTATATTAACGGCAATTTTGTAGGAGAACGCCATTACGGTTACAGTGGGTTTGAGTATGATTTAACTCCGTTTATAAAATTTGGAGAAAACAATGTTATTGCCGTACAATTGGCTCCAGAAATTTTATCTGAAAGATGGTATCCTGGCGCTGGTATTTACCGCAAAGTTCGTTTAAAGTTAAACGAACCAATACATATTCCGCAATGGGGAACATACATTACTACACCTAAAGTAGCTAGTAATAAAGCCGTTGTTAGCGTAGAAACTAAACTAAAAAATACCCTAAATACAACTGAAAACATTGTACTAGAAACTACCATTTTAGACATAAACAATACAACTGTTGCTGTTTCAAGCAACAAAATAGAACTAGCTAAAGCATCTGAACAAAAAGAGGTGCAAAAAATTACAGTTCCTAACCCTATTTTATGGGATATTGGCAAACCAAACTTATACACAGCTGTTAGTCGTGTTATAAAAGATAACAAGACAATAGATGAGTACACTACAGAATTTGGTATTAGAACTATTGAGTTTAAAAAAGAAGGCTTTTACTTAAACGGAAAAGCAGTAGAACTTAATGGTGTTTGTATGCACCATGATCTTGGCCCTTTGGGTGCTGCTGTAAATTATAGAGCTACGGAACGCCAAATGCAAATAATGCAACAAATGGGTGCAAATGCTCTACGTACTAGTCACAACCCACCTTCTACAGAAATGCTGCAGGTTTGTGATAGACTTGGCATTGTGGTTATTGATGAAGCTTTTGATGAATGGAAAGAGGCTAAAGTACCTAATGGTTACCATAAATATTTTGACAAATGGGCAGAGAAAGATTTGCGAGATATGATAAAAAGAGATCGCAACCACCCATCTGTAATTATGTGGAGTATTGGAAACGAAATTTTAGAACAAGGTAAAAAAGATGGCTGGAAAATAGCTAAAATGTTAAATGACATTTGTCATAATGAAGACAATACCAGACCTACAACTGCTGGTTTTAACTATTACCCTGCTTCATTTAAAAACAAATTAGCCTACCAAATAGATGTTGTTGGTGTAAACTACAAACCTGCTTATTATGCAGAAATTAGAGAACAAAACCCTGATATGATTTTTTATGGATCAGAAACATCTTCACAAACAAGTACTAGAGGTTACTATGAGTTTCCATTAAAAGAAAGAGTTAGCAAAGAAACTAATCAGGTTTCTAGTTATGATGTAAATATTGGTCCGTCATGGACATACCCTCCAGAAGTAGAATTTGAAGCACAAAAACAAAATCCACATTCGTTGGGAGAATTTATTTGGACTGGTTTTGATTATTTAGGAGAACCTACTCCTTATGGCGGAAGAGACAACTCTACTAACGGATATTGGAATGATGATTGGCCATCCCACGCATCATATTTTGCACCTGTAGATTTAGTAGGTTTTCCTAAAGACAGGTTTTATTTGTACCAAAGCCAATGGACCACAGAGCCAATGGTACACGTATTACCACATTGGAATTGGGAAGGTAAAGAAGGCCAAAACATACCTGTATACTCGTATACAAATTGTGATGAAGTAGAACTTTTTGTAAACGGTAAATCTTATGGCAAAAAAATAAAAGGAAAAGATACTACTACCATTTTTGCAGAATACAATGGTTTTAAAGGTGGCACTATTGACTCTAAATACAGACTTTCATGGAATGTACCTTACCAACCTGGAAGCTTAAAAGTTGTTGGGTATAAAAATGGAAAACCTGTAGCTACTAAAGAAATTAAAACAGCAGGCAAACCTTATAAAATAAAATTAATAGCAGACAGAACTACTATTAATGCTAGTGGAGAAGATTTATCATTTATTACAGTTAGGGTTGAAGACAAAGACGGTAACTTATGTCCTAAAGCAAATCATCTAATTAATTTTAAAGTATCTGGTAATGGTAATTTAGAAGCTGTTGGCAATGGCAACTCTGCCTCATTAGAGTCTTTTCAGGCAAATTATATTACATCGTTTTACGGTAAAAGTTTAGCCATTTTAAAAGCTACAGAAAATCCTGGTGAAATAACTCTAACAGCTACTGCAGATAACCTTACCTCTGCCACAATAACTATAAAAACTAAATAGGAATGAGTAGCCTTAAAAATTTAATACTTGCTTTTTGTTTTTTTTATTTTGCGCAACTAATAACTGCACAAAAACAACCCAATATTATTGTGGTATTAACAGATGACCAAGGTTGGGCAGATGTTGGTTTTAATGGTGCTACAGATATTCCTACACCAAATTTAGATAAAATAGCTTCTGAAGGTGTAATTTTTTCTAACGGATATGTTTCTCACCCTTATTGCAGTCCGTCTAGGGCTGGATTACTTACCGGAAGGTATCAGGCGCGTTTTGGGCACGACTGTAATATGCCTTATGAAGGAGAAAATGATGCCACAATTGGTACACCTTTATCAGAAAAACTAATATCTGAAGCATTAAAAGAACAAGGATACAGAACAAGTGCAATTGGCAAATGGCATATAGGAGATCATCCTAATCTGCACCCACCTGCACAAGGTTTTGACCATTGGTTTGGTTTTCCTGGCGGAAGTATGAACTATTGGGGAAAAGCAACAAGCAAAATTCAGACTATTTACCGCAACACAAAGCCAGTTGCAGAGGAAGAACTAACCTACTTAACTGATGATTTTACCAATGAAGCTATCAATTTTATCAACAAAAAAGATAAAAACCCATTTTTTATTTACTTGGCCTATAACGCACCACACGCACCAGACCACGCTACAAAAAAATATTTAGAGCAAACCAAACATATAGAGTATGCTGGCAGAAGTGTTTATGCTGCTATGGTAAATGCTGTAGATGCTAATATTGGTAAAATAGATTCTACTCTTGTTGCTAATGGTATTAAAGACAATACTATTTTAGTTTTTTTAAGTGATAATGGCGGAAGAATACAACACGCAGATAACAGACCTTACAGAGGACACAAAGGAATGTTATTTGAAGGCGGAATAAAAGTACCTTTTTTTATCTCATGGCCAAGCAAAATAAAGGAACATAGTAAGTATATAAAACCTATATCATCATTAGATTTATTTCCTACACTTTTAAATGCTGCTGGTGGTAATGCTGCTATAGAAAAACAATTAGATGGTGTAGATTTAATGCCTTATTTACTGAATAAAAATAAAGGTACACCGCACAAGACCCTATTTTGGAGATCTTCTGGTAATTTTGAATATGCTGTTAGAAAAGACAAGTACAAATTGTATAAAAGTGCCTATAAAAATAAAACCTTACTTTTTAATATTGAAGAAGATAACTTAGAACGATATGATATTGCTGCCCAACACCCAGAAATATGTATAGATTTAGAAAAGTCTTATACCAACTGGGATGCAAAAAACAAGACTCCTGGTTGGTTAGATCCGCACGCAGAAAATGTAGTTAAAGAGGATAAAAGATGGAGAAAAACACGAGAAAAATCATTAAAAAAGTAATATTTTAGCCACAAAACCAATTCAATGATACATTTACTTAAAAACAAAAAAAGATATATTTACGTTTCGCTGGCAATTGCAACTAGTATTTTTATAAGCAGCTGTAAAGAAACTAAAAAAGAGGCAGACAATTCTGCTAAAAATAAAACAACAATGGAAACCTCCAAACCAAATATTGTTGTTATTTATATGGACGATTTAGGTTACGGAGATATTAGTGCTAATGGTGCTACAGAAATAACTACTCCTAATATAGACAAACTTGCAAATGAAGGCGTTAGGTTTACCAATGGTTATGCAACATCTGCAACCTGTACGCCTAGTAGATATGGCTTACTAACTGGTGTGTACCCTTGGCGTAATAAAGATGCGGCAATTTTACCTGGTACTGCACCACTTATAATTAATACAGAGCAAACTACCATTCCTAAAATGCTTAAAAAACAAGGATACGCTACTGGTATTGTTGGTAAATGGCATTTAGGACTTGGACAAGGAAATGTGAATTGGAATGAACGTGTTTCTCCTGGTCCTAATGAAGTTGGTTTTGATTACTCTTACATTATGGCAGCAACACAAGATCGTGTACCAACAGTTTATATAAAAAACGGACACGTAGATGGTTTAGACCCAAAAGATCCTATAGAAGTAGATTATTCTAAAAATTATGACAACCAACCAACAGGCAAAAACAATCCGGAATTGTTAAGTATGAAATGGCATCATGGACATAATAATAGCATTGTAAATGGTATTCCTAGAATTGGTTTTATGAAAGGTGGTGAAGCTGCCAAATGGAGTGATGTAGATATGGCAGATCATTTTTTAAAAGAAGCTAAGTCATATGTTACAGAGCATAAAAATGAGCCTTTCTTTTTATACTACGCTCTACAACAGCCACACGTACCCCGTACACCACACCCACGCTTTGTAGGCAAATCTGGAATGGGCCCTAGAGGTGATGTAATTTTAGAAGCAGATTGGATTATTGGCGAGTTTATAAAAACATTAGAAGAAGAAAAACTATTAGAAAATACTTTAATTGTATTTACCAGTGATAATGGTCCTGTTTTAAATGATGGTTATTTTGATGATGCTGTAGAAAAATTAGGAAAACATACACCTACAGGTGGTTTAAGAGGTGGTAAATACAGTTTGTTTGATGCTGGTACGCGTGTACCATTTATAACTTATTGGAAAGGAAAAATAAAGCCTGCTGTATCTAATGCTTTGGTTTGCCAAGTAGATTTACTTAGTTCGCTTGCTAAACTTACAGGTAGTAATACAACTACTAATGATAGCGAGCAATTATTAGATGCATTTTTAGGAAAGTCTAACAACGGAAGAAAGCATTTAATTTTAGAAGCCAACAAAAAAACGGCATTAAGGAGTGGTGACTGGGCTTTAATTCCGCCCTATAAAGGTAAAGCTATAAATACACAAGTAAATATAGAATTGGGTATAGCTAATGAGTATCAACTTTATAACTTAAAAGAAGATAAACAGCAACAAAACAACTTGGCAGATACAAATGCTAAAAAACTATCTGAACTTGTTTCTATATATACACAATTAAGAGGTGAAACTACTGAAGAAACTGGAGAATTAGAACTTAAATAAATTTAGTTACCCTAAACAACTAAAAGGCCTTGAAAACTATTTTTCAAGGCTTTTTTTTATACTAATACATTACTTTTTAATGTTAACAATGTCTTTAAAATGTGCAATAAACCATATGTTCTATTTTTCAATACATATCTAATTACCTATTGAGCTAAGAATAAATAATTTTAATTTCTCATAAACCAAACACTTTACAATGAAAATAAAATTAGCACTCTTAAGCTTATTTATTACTGCAATTTCTTATGCACAAAGTAATAATTTACCAGAAGGATTTACAGCTGGTGACAGAACCAAAACAAACTTAAATTTTAACTGGAAATTTCATTTAGGAGATTTACCAAACGCACCAACTGCTATTGACTTTGATGACAACAATTGGGAAAACGTTTCTGTACCCCATGCACCACAATTGGTATCTTATGAGTTAGATAGCGTAAAAGAAACTTGGGTACAAGAAAAGTATTTGCGTGACATTAGTTGGTATCGAAAAAAACTTACTATTGATGCCAATGCTACAGGAAAAATATTTTTAGAGTTTGAAGCCATACACAATGCTACAGAGCTTTGGGTAAATGGTAAAAAAGTTGGCAACTATGCTGTAAATGGTTATGTTCCTTTTTATTTTGATATTACTGACTTTGTAAACTTGGGCAAAGAAAATACTATTGCTGTTAAGGCAGATAATAGTTTTAGTCAGGTAATAGCTCCTGACCCACACAGAACAGATTATGTAAAGTTTGGTGGCTTGTATAGAGATGTTTATTTGGTAACAACCAATAAGTTACACGTTAACTACAACTGGGAAGATTTTAATGCTGGCGTACATATTACCACACCAACAGTAAACAAGCATAACGGAACGGTTACCATAAAAACTACCGTAAAAAACGAAAACGATACAGCCAAAAACACCAAGATTATTACCAAGATTGTTAATAAAGATGGTGTGGTTGTAAAAAAAATTACTTCTACCAAAACAATAGCGCCTAATGCTGTATATACTTTTAGACAATCTGCAACTATAGAAGACAATTACCATTTATGGTCTCCAGATTCTCCCTATTTGTACAGAGCTAACTCTGTTATTTATGATGAAAATAATGCGGTAGATTTTGTAGAGAACAAATTTGGTTTTAGAAAATTTAGCCTAGAAAAAGGTAAAGGGTTTGTTTTAAATGGCGAGCCGTTATTTTTAGTTGGTGCTAACCGTCATCAAAACTACCCAAATGTAGGTGATGCCGTACCTAATTCTTTTCATTACAATGAAGCACTACAATATAAAAAAGCGGGGATGAACATTATTAGAACATCACATTATACACAAGATGATGCTTTTTTACAAGCTTGTGATGAGTTAGGTATTTTGGTTTATGAGGAACCTAGTACTTGGATTTTATGGGGTGATGATGCTTGGTTTTCTAATTTAGAAGCTGCTACAAGAACTATGATACGTAACCACAGAAACCACCCTTCTATTATTGTTTGGGGTGCAGGAATAAACCACAGAGGTCCAGTGCCAAGAATGCAAACTGTTGCTAAAGAAGAAGATCCGTTTAGGCTAACAGCATCTGCATCTAGTCCGTGGAACGGAGTAAAAAATGAAGGTGTTACAGATGTACACGCAACTATGGATTACCGTAGAACAGAATTTCCTGAGAGTGCTTTTACTATGGTTATGGAGCACGGTAGTACGCCAGATTCCGAGGTAAATCAGTTTCATATTTCTAGGTACAAAGGCAATAAAAACAATTTTGCAGCCATAACTTGGTTGGGGGCAGATTACAATCATTTACAACCAGATGTAAATGACGAGCAATGGAAAAGAGATTTTATGACTACATACGGAGTATTATCTGCTTTTAGAGTACCAAAACCGGTGTACTACTGGTATCAATCTGAATTGGTAAAAAAACCAATGGTACATATTGCAGATGAAACGGCTTCTAAAAACGGAAAAATTAGAGTTTTTAGTAATTGCCAAGAGGTAGCGCTTTATCACAATGGTAAACTTATTGCAAGGCAAGTTCCAGATAATAGTCTAACCAAATTAAACCTAAACCACCCTTCATTTACATTTAAATTTAACTGGACAAATGGTACTTTAAAAGCTATAGGTTATACAAATGGAGAAAAAATAACCGAATTTACAAGGCATAAAGAAGAGAGTCCGTATAGTTTAAAACTAGATTTAAATATTACAAACCAACCTTTTTATGCTGGCGGATCTGATATAAGACTGGTACACGCATCTATTTTAGATAAAAATGGCGAGGTAGTTACTAACACAAAGCAACGCGTAGAGTTTTTTGTATCTGGTGCAGGAGAATTAATAGACAATGGTAAAATAGATGCTAACCCTGCACGCTCTTTTAACGGTGTTGCATCAATTTACATAAAAGGAAAAAATACTCCAGGTAAAATTACAATTACAGCTAAAGCTAAAGGCTTAAAATCTGCTAAAACAAGTATTACAACATCAGCCTATAATACAAATGAAATTGTAAATAATGCTACTCCTATTTACGATTTTCCTGTAACCAGTGTAGACATTGGAGGCAACAAACAATTGGTACAATTTGATTGGGAAGAATGGACCGGTAACAGCAATGCCAACTTAACTTACAACTTAAAGGATTTTAATGCTACTATAGCGGTTAGTGCTACAGACAACATTAAATGGTTAGGAGATACCGCAATGTTAGGAGATTTAAGCTTTGTAGGTACAGATGGTTTATATTCTGAAAAAGGAAATTTAAGTCTTAGCATAAATAATTTAAAAGCAGGTAATTATGAAATAGAAACATTTCACCATACCAGAAGAGGCAACGTTAAAATGACCAACGAAATTGAAGTACAAGTTGTAGATGTTAATGGTGCTTTTTCAAGAAAATCTGATGATCATATAGTAGATTATTACCAGAATGATAATACAGGAGAACGTAAACCTTTATCTATAACATCTAAGTTTTCTGCAGACGGTAAAAGTACAATAACCATCAACTTTAAAAATTTAAACAATGTAGGTGATATGTGGCTAAACGGCTTTGTATTAAAACAAGTAAAATAATGCATTTTACCAACACCTAATTAACCAACCAATAAACCAAAAAACAATGAAAATAACACTAAAAAAACACCTGTTTTGGCTGTTTTTACTATGTTTTACTAGCATAACAGCACAAGAGCAAAATGAAAAAGTAATTTTTATTAAAGAACCAAATACTACTTTGCAAGCTAATACAACATATGAGTTTACTATTGGTTATGTTGCTTTAACTGATAGTGATTTAAGTGTTGAACTTAGTGGTGGACCCTCTAAATTTTATGCTGGCAGCAAGGTGAAAGTAAAAAAAGGTCAGGGTATAAAAAAGTTAACTATTACCACTAATAAAAAACCAACTAACGGCAAAGGCTATAAACTTGTTTTAAGTTTAAGAGATGTAAATGGCAATTGGAAAACTACACGTACAGGGCAGGTTATTAGTAACATAGAAATGGTTAAACAAGCTGTTTCATTTTCTAACAATGTAACGTTTTCTCCACTTTTGGCTACTAATATTGCTAGTAATCCAAAATACAATGTGCCTGTAAGTTACATTACAAAAGAACCAATATTTATACAAGCTGCAATTTGGGAGGGTGGTAAATGGTTAGCATCATCAGACCGTATAAAGGTATCTACTGGTAAAGGAGATAAACAGTTAACTATAAATTACAATACACCTTTAGAGGGAAAAAATTACAAGTACTCTGTTTCTTTTGGTAGTCAAGAAGATTTTAGTAATAAAACGTATGTAAGTAAAGAAATATCTGGTCTAAAAATTACCAAGCCTCAAAAACAACTTACCATAGTAGAGATTAATGATAAAAGCATTCAGGTATCTTTAAACAAAACAGCTAAAGTTTTAACCTTACCAAGTGCAACTGCATTTAAATACATAAAAATAATAACATTAAAAGGAGAAACGGTTTTAGAGGTAAAAGATAGCAAGTCTGTAGCTCTTAACAACTTGCCTAAAGGTGGATATTTTGCTATTACAAGCGACAATAATTATTACAAATTTGCAAAATTTTAAACATATGAAAAATAAAATTTTAACGCTTATAAGTATTACACTTTGCTCATTCTGTTTTTCTCAGAACAATAGTGTACAAATAGATTTTACCACTCAAAAGTTTATTGGAGATAAAAGTGAATTAAGCCGAGAAAAATACTTTGCAATGCACGCTTCATACAATGACGGTGCTTTGGCAGACGACCCCAATTATTTATTTAACGATTTAGGTATTAAATTTGGAAGAACATTTGCTGGACCAGGGCCTTTTTCTAAATATAAAAAAGGAGATTTATCTGTAAATAATGCTACTAAATTAGCCTTAGCAAATGCACAGAGGTTTAAAAAAGCACCTTTATTTGCTACACAAAAAACAACAGATTTAATTATTACAAACCACCCTAGAGATGCTTATAAACTAGGAATGGATTTTGAAAAAGCCGCTACTTTTAACGTAGCATATATTAAAAAAGCATACCCAGTAATGCCTAAATATTATGAGGTTATGAATGAGCCTTTTGTACACGCAAAAGATTTTGTAGATAGTTATGATAAGACTCCTAAAGTAATTTCAGAAATGTCTGAATTTCATAAAATAGTAGCAGATAAAGTACACGCAGAAATTCCTAATATTATGGTTGGTGGTTATAGTGCTGCTTGGCCAGAATATGACAAAAATAACTTTGCTATTTGGAACACCAGAATGAAGGTTTTTATGGATACCGCTGGAGAAAGTATGCAATTTTTTGCTACCCATATTTATGATGGCAGAAATGTAGAAGGCGACTTTAATTATAGGTCTGGTAGTAATTCTGAAGCTATTTTAGATTTAATTGAGTCTTATAGTTACCAAAAATGGGGTGTTGTAAAACCTCATCTTATATCGGAGTATGGTTACACTGCAAAAGGTTTACAAGGACAACCTTATTCTGCTGCACTAAATGGTATTTGTTTAACATCATACAACAACATATTAATGTCTTTGTTAGACAAACCAGACAGGTTGCTAAAAGCTGTACCATTTATTACTGGCAAAGCAACGTGGTTTTATAAAGATAGTAGAAACCCAAATGGTCATCCTTACCCTTGGGTATTACTACGCAAAGGAAAAAATGGAGCGTACAAATACACGCATCTAAGAAAATTTTGGCAGCTTTGGAAAGGTGTACAAGGCAAACGTATTTATGCAACATCTAACAATCCAGACATACAAGTACACGCGTTTGCAAATAAAAACAAAGGGTATGTTGCTTTAAACAATTTAACTGGTGATGCACAAACTATTAATATAGACTACCTAAACACTAGCAACCAATTGGTAAACAACTTAACTATAAAAAGGTCTTACAATAATAAAAATGGTATTCCTAAGCTTGTTTTTTTTACCAATGAAAAAGCTGTAAAAGAACTAACTTTAAAACCTGGTGAAACTATTATTTTAGATTATGACCTGGCAGATTATACGTTTTCTAATGTTATAAAAGAAAACAACTATTATACAAAAACTTGCTTACAAGAAATAAAAGCTAATGCTCCTATTACTTTTACTGTTAACAATGTAATTTCTACTAATAAAGGAAATGCTACTTTAAAAATGGGACTTGGTAGAGCTCATAATTTATCTAAAAAACCTATTGTTAAAGTAAATGGTATTAAAGTCACTGTACCTAACAATTGGGCTGGGTATGACCAAGCCGGTAGAGAGCAATTTTTTGGTGTAATACCAATACCTTTAACTGTAAGTAATATTAAAAACGGAGCAAACACCGTAGTGCTCACTTTTCCTGATTCTGGAGGTTATGTAAGTTCTATTATTTTAAATACAGAAAACTTAAAAAAATAATTATGTTTAGGCACTACAAAACTTATTTTATAGGTGTTATATGTTTGGCGTTATTAGTTGGCTGTGAGTCTAAAAAACAAACTACAATAGCTAAAAAAAATACCAAACCAAATGTAATTTTAGTAATTACAGATGACCAAGGTTATGGAGATGTAGGCGCTCTAGGAAATACAGTTATAAAAACACCTAATATAGATAAGTTGTATTCTGAAAGTTACCACCTAACTAATTTTCATGTTAGTCCTACTTGCGCTCCTACCCGCGCCGCTTTAATGACGGGTAGGTACGCAAATAGTACAGGTGTTTGGCACACTGTTGGTGGTTGGTCTTTACTTAGAGAGCAAGAAAAAACTTTGGGTAATATGTTTGAGGAAGCAGGCTACTCTACAGCTGCCTTTGGCAAATGGCATTTGGGAGACAACTATCCGTTTAGACCGCAGGATAAAGGTTTTCATGAAACAGTAATGCACGGTGGTGGTGGTGTACAACAAACTCCAGATTATTGGAACAACACCTATTTTAACGACACCTATTTTCATAACGGAAAACCAGAAAAATACAATGGCTATTGCACAGACGTTTTTTTTACAGAAGCCATAAATTTTATTCAAAAAAGCAAGGACAAGCCCTTTTTCTGTTACATAGCACCTAATGCACCACACGGTCCTTACAATGTTCCTAAAGCGTATTACAATTTGTATAAGGATTTAAACGATACCATTTTAGCAGATACACAAAAGCGTTTTTATGGAATGATTACTAATATTGATGACAATTTTGGAAAGCTTAGAAAAAAACTTACGGAACTAAAAATAGCGGACAATACCATTTTAATTTTTATGACAGATAATGGCACATCTGCTGGTTATTATAATAAAAAAGGTAAAGTTACGGGCTACAACGCAGGTATGCGCGGAACCAAAGGTAGCCAATATGACGGCGGACATAGAGTGCCATTTTTTATACATTGGAAAGATGGTAAAATTAATACCGCTAAAGATATACATACACTTGCTGCACAAATAGATATTTTACCAACATTGGCTGAGTTATGCAACATAAAATTACCTAAAAACCATTTAGATATAGACGGACAAAGTTTGGTTGCTGTATTAAACGGAAAAGACTCTTTAAACAATAGACTTTTAATTACCGACTCTCAACGTGTTCAAAACCCAGAAAAATGGAAAAGCTCTGCTGTAATGCAAAACAATTGGCGTTTAATTAACGGTAAAGAACTGTATGATATTAGCACAGATGTAGGGCAGCGAAACAATATTGCAGCTACCAATAAAGAAAAGGTAGCAGAAATGAGAAGCTTTTACAATAACTGGTGGACACAAGTATCTAAAGACTTTAATAAAGAAATTTACTTTAAAATAGGTTCTAGTAAAGAAAACCCTATTACACTAACTGCACATGATATACACGGCAAAGAAACTATGCAACCCTGGAACCAAATACAAATTAGGCAAGGTAAAATTGGTGCTGGTTACTGGAGTGTAAATATTTTAGAAGATGGTAATTACCAAGTTGCTTTAAGGAGGTATCCTATAGAGTCTAACTTACCTATTAACTCTACTACCCCAGCAATAACAACTTCAGAACTGGTAGGTTTAGAAAAAGATATTCCTGAGGGGAAAAGCTTAAATTATAGTAGAGCTTCTATACAGTTTAAGCATCAAATAGTTTCAGAAATTGATGTAAAAGAGAATGATTTATCAGCAAACTTCAATATCAATTTAAAAGCAGGTAAAACTAAATTATATGCAAATTTTATTTCTGATAAAGGAGAAAAGAACGTGGCTTACTACGTGTACATTAAAAAGTTATAAAATGAAAAAATTACTTTTTGTATTTCTAATATGCACTGCTTTTTGCAAAGCTCAAGATAAACCAAATATTGTATTTATACTTACAGATGACCAATCTTATGATTTGCTTGGTTGTACAGGAAATACAATTGTAAAAACTCCAAATATAGATAAACTAGCAGATAATGGTATATTATTTACTAATGCACACGTTACAAGTGCTATATGTACGCCAAGCAGAATTTCCATTTTATTGAGTCAGTATGAGCGTAAACACGGTGTAAATTTTAATTCTGGCACTAGTGTTTCTAATGCTGCTTGGCAAAACTCATATCCTGTTGTTATGCGTAATAATGGGTATTACACAGGCTGGATTGGCAAAAACCACGCTCCTATTGGCAAAGGTGGTTACCATAGCGGATTAATGGAAAAAAGCTTTGATTATTGGTATGCAGGACACGGACATTTAGGGTTTTACCCAAAAGACAATCACGCTATTTTTAATGATGCTATAGCTTTTACACAACCCGAAATTATTAATGAAGCAGTAAATGATTTTTTAGACCCTAATGCACGTAAACTAAAAGGTGCATTACACTTTTTAGAAAATAGACCAACAGACAAACCTTTTATGCTTTCTGTAAACTTTAATTTACCACACGGAGCAGGTACAAAGTCTATGAAATTAAAAGATAGTGATGATGATATGTACAAAACCTTATACAGAGATATAGCTATTCCGTTACCTGATAATTATATTCCAAAAAAAGACATTACCACACCTAAATTACCTGCTAGTATATTGCATACAGAAGATAGGCAAACTGGTTACAATTATGTAGATACACCCGATACAATTAAAGAGCGTTACATAAGAGAGCTACAAGCAATGACTGGTATAGATAGACTAATTGGCAACCTACTACAAAAATTAAAAGCTCTTAAGTTAGATAAAAATACCATTATAATATTTACATCAGACCATGGGCTTTTTAGTGGGCAACAAGGTCTTGGCGGCAAAGCTCTTTGTTATGAGCAAACTACACACGTACCCATAATAGTGTACAACCCAAAAGCCAAAAAAAAACTAAAAGGGATTAAGAGTAATGCTTTAGTACAATCTATAGATATTGCCCCTACTATGCTTGCTATGGCAAGGATATCTATCCCAAATACCTATCAAGGAAAAAATATAAGTAGTCTTATTAATGGCTCTAAAACTGAGGTTAGAGAATATGTTTTTACAGAAAATTTATGGTCTACACATTTTGGAAATCCTAGATGCGAGTCTGTGCAAACAAAAAATTGGAAATACATTAGGTACTACAAAAACAACAATTTTTCTGCAGCTAAAGAAATAGCATATGCAAAAGAATTTAACATTCCTGTAAATGAAATGTTGTATAAAATGCATGATCCTGGTATTGCTGTATATAGAAATTATATAGAGGCTCCTTTACTAGGAGAACAACCAGTTTATGAAGAATTGTACAATTTAAAAGATGATGCTTCAGAGTTACATAATCTAATTCACAAGCCAGCTTATAAATCAATTTTAGACAACCTTAAAAAACAGTGGAAAATAGAAATAACTGCCGCTAGAGGCACAAAAAAGGCTGAAGTTTACAGGTATACAAATGACGCTTACCCAAATGCAAAACACTAACATTAACTAATAAAACACTATTAAACATTGGTAATTATGACTAAAACATTTAAAATTATATTCATCTTTTTAATGATTTCTATTTTGGCTTGTAGTAATTCTGATAATGATGAAGCTGATGCAACTACTAATGAAGAAGAAATTAAAAATCAGGAAGAAGAAAATGAAGTAGACTCCACTAAACCTACTTTTTTAGAAAATGAAGATCCTAAACCATCTGAAAAAAAATGGGTTAAAGTAGAAGAACTTTCTGATGAATTTGATGGTGATGAATTAGACACAAACAAATGGAACCCTACTCCAAAATTTATTTGGAATGGTCAAGACAGAGGATGGTACGGATCTAGCAGATCACTTTTTGAAGCAGATAACGTAAGTACAGGTAATGGTTTTTTAAGAATAGAAGGTGAAAAGTTTAATAGCCCCAAATATTCTCCTAAAGACAATAACAGTGAGGCTCCGCAACGTAGATATGGTGGAGCTTATGTGTACGGAAAAACTTTAGCCGAGCCTGGTTACTACATAGAAGCCCGTATGAAAGCAAGTAAAACAGCTATGTCTGCTGCTTTTTGGCTTAAGTCTGAGACAAAACCGTGTACCGATAATTTTAACGATGGTGAAAACCTAGAAATTGATATACAGGAATGTGTGGGCATATTTACAGGAGAATTAGGTGATGAATGGACTAATGATGACTGGGCGGTAAATTCTGAATGGGATAAAATTTTTCATTACAACACGCACAGACACAATAGCCCTTGTAACAATATTGGAGAAAGACAAACTAAAGGAGGTAAAACAAATTTTGATAAAAAAAATGCTGATGAATTTCATATTTATGCAGCATATTGGCATGCAGATGGTAGTAAAGTTGACTTTTATATTGATGGTGCCCTAGAAAAATCTGTTACCCCAGTAATTCCTTTTAAAGGAGCTCTACGCTTAATTATGTCTAGTAATTTTTATGATTGGATTGAGGAAATAAATGCAAAAGAAATGGGATTTGAAAATCCTTTAGAAGAAAGGTATACAAGGTTTGATTGGGTAAGGGTATGGAAGCTTGAAGAGCTATAAAATTTAAACTATTATAGAAGCTTCTTCTTTTAAAAAAAACTAGTTTGTGATTTAATAAAAAACTCTAAAAAAGATATCATAAACTATAAAAACGGTACTGTTTAGTTAAAATCTAGTTGCCTTAACACATATCAGTTAAAACTAAAAATCATTTATGGTAGTATTATAGTAGTTTATTTCCCTCAATATATTTCTCTTAAACTAATTTTATCTACTAATTAAGAAATTAAACTGTTGATGAGAAAATATTTAATATATCTTTTATTTTACGTACTAAGCACACTTAGTACTTTTTCACAAACAAATATATTATTTATAGAGTCTGATGACCAAAGCAACCAAGCCATTGGAGCATATGGCAATACGTTTATGGTTACGCCAAATTTAGACAAGCTAGCAGAAGAAGGCACTTCCTTTACTGCTGCATATAATATGGGTTGCTGGTCACCAGCAGTTTGTATTCCTAGTAGAACTATGCTTATGTATGGTAAGTACTTATGGAAATCACAAAAAATAAACAAACAAAATGCTCCCAAATCATTTCCAGAAAAACTACATAATAACGGCTACCACACCTATATAACTGGTAAATGGCACGCAATGGGTAAAAGTGTAAAAAACATTTTTGATGAAACAGGTACTATACAACCAGGACAATTAAAAACGTACAACTCCCCAGCCGGACATATTACAGATATTACTGCTAATGAGGCTATAAACTTCATAAAAAACTACAGCAGTAAAAAACCCTTTTTTGCATATGTTGCGTTTAACGCTCCACATGTTCCTAGGCAAACTACACAAAATTACTACGATTTATACCCGGTAGACAAGGTTAAATTACCTCCTAGTGTTGTAGATAATACACCACTAAACACCAATGTTAAATACCAATACACAAATAACCCCTTAAGTGCAAAAACAATGCAAAAACGTGTACAGCAAAATAATGCAATGGTAACACATATGGACACACGTATAGGAGATATTATTAATACATTAAAAGAAAAAGGAATATATAATAATACTATTATTGTTTTTACATCTGACCACGGAATTAACTTTGGTGAAAATGGAGTTGCCGGAAAAGTATGTTTGTATGAACCTAGCGTTACTGCTCCTCTAATAATAAAAGCCCCAACTGTAAAACAAAACAATAAAATAACAGCTCGTGTTTACTTGCAAGATGTTGTACCCACCTTATTTAGTTTATTAAAAATTAAAGATAAAGAAGCTACAGACTTTAAAAGTTTAATGCCATTACTTATAAATTCTAAAAAAACTAGAGAGTCTATTTACCTAGCTATGTTTAATGACCAAAGAAGCATTATTCATAAAAATAATAAATTGATATTATACCCTAAAACCGGCACTATTGAAATGTATAACTTAAAAAAAGATCCATGGGAGACTAACAATATTAGCGCTATAAAAAGGAACCAAAAAACTATTAAAGACCTACTAACCAGGCTTAAAAAATGGCAAATTAAAACTGATGACGAAACAGATTTAAGCATATTTTATAACCAGTACAATTAATAATATTTTTTGCGTACAGATTATAATAAGTTATACTTCTATGAATAAAAAATACGAAGCTATTTTAAAACTACTGCTGTAATAATCCTGTTTTATCATAAAAACATAACTAAGTAATATAAAACCATTTATGGTAGTATTCTACTAGTTTATTTCTCTTAAACATTTAATAGGTTACTACTTTTATTTTTAAACTATAAATAAAAATGAAACATTTTTTTTTGCTTTTTTATATAAGCTTTAGCGTATCTGTATTTGCTAATGATTATAATATTATGGATTACGGTGCCAAAGCTAATGGCAAAACCTTAGACACAAAAGCCGTACAAAAAACAATTGATTTATGCTCTAAACAGGGTGGAGGAAAAGTTGTAATTCCTGCAGGAAAAACTGTACTTATTGGCACTATATATTTAAAAGATAATGTAACACTTTATCTAGAAAATGGCTCTATTCTTTTAGGCAGTCCTGATTACAAAGACTACGCAACAAATACACATAAAAACACCTATAAAAATGAACCTCATATGGATAGGTGTTTAATTTTTGCAAAAGAAGCAAACTCCTTTTCTATAGAAGGTAACGGCACAATTAATGGCAATGGGTTTCCTAAGAATTTCACAAAAGCTAAAGGAGGTAGACCAATGATGTTGCGCTTTCTTAATTGTAATAATATTAAAATTAAAAATGTTACCCTTATAAATTCTGCTTCTTGGACTTCTGCTTGGTTATATTGTAATGAAATTGTTGTAGACGGTATTAAAATTATAAGTAGAGTTAACCAAAACGGAGATGGTTTAGATTTTGATGGTTGTACTAACGTACGTGTTTCTAATTCTTCTTTTAATACTAGTGACGACTCTATTTGCTTGCAAACATCTAGACCAGATAAGCCTTGTAAAAACATTGTAATTAACAATTGTGTATTTACCAGCAAATGGGCAGCTATGCGTATTGGACTAGCTTCTAGGGGAGATTTTGAATCCGTTACTGTAAGCAACTCTACATTTCATGATATACAAGATTCTGGACTAAAAATACAAATGAATGAAGGTGGTGAAATGAAAAATATGATTTTTTCTAACATTGTTATGAAAAACGTTCCTAGACCAATTTTTATGACTTTTTGCCAACAAAGAGCAGGTGTAGACTCACCTTTAAAAATGCTTCCTATGAAAGCTATGCACTCTTTCGCTTTTAATAATATTGTTATAGATAACAGAGAACTAGACAAAAATTCTGTTATTTTTTTAACTGGTATGCCTAAAAACTACATAACAGACATACAGCTAAATAATATACAAATGACGGTTTCTGGTGGTGGAAATACAACAGATGCTAACAAAAAAAATATAAAAGAATACACTTTAGAAACACTAGGTAATTGGTGGCCAGAATTTAGGCTGGTTGGTACATTACCCGCCTCTGGAATTTATGCCAGACATGTAAATGGTTTGTTTATTAATAACTTTTATTTAAATACTGTTTTAGATGATAAAAGACCTCCTATTGTTTTAAATGACGTTCTTAATTTTTATGGTAATTCTATTTTTTTAAACCGAAAGAAACTAACTGTTAACAACCATTAGTATGAAACATAAAACCTATATACTATTACTATTGCTATGTTTTTGCTCTTACGGTAAAGCACAACAACCTAATATTGTTTGGATTGTTTCTGAAGATAACTCTAAACACTATTTAAAGTTATTTAACAAGCACGGTGTAACTACTCCTAACATAGAAAAACTAGCTAAAAAAGGAATTACTTTTACCAATGCTTTTTCTAATGCTGCTGTTTGTAGTGCTGCAAGATCTAGTATTATTACAGGTGTTTACGGACCAAAATTGGCATCGCACTACCACAGGTCCGAAAAAAAAATTGTGCTACCAAATACAGTAAAGATGTTTCCTGTGTATTTACAAAAAGCAGGTTACTATACCGCCAATAATGCAAAAGAAGACTATAATATTGTTAAAAACAAAGACGTTTGGGACGATTCTTCTAGAAAAGCAAGCTGGAAAAACAGAGCTAATAATCAACCTTTTTTTTATGTACACAACTTAGGTACAACCCACGAAGGAAGTTTACATTTTTCTGAAGAAGAAATGAACTCTCACAAAACCAAAACTAATGTGCAATCTGTTTTTGTACAACCAAACCACCCAAATACAAAACTATTTAAGTACACCAATGCATTTTACCGAGACAAAATTATGGCAATGGATAAAGAGGTAGGTGCTGTTATTAATGCTTTAGAAAAAGACAAGCTGTTAAGCAATACCATTATTTTTTATTACGGAGACCACGGTGGTGTTTTGCCTAACAGTAAAGGGTATTTAAAAGAAACAGGATTACAGGTTCCTTTGGTTGTTTATATACCAGAAAAATATAAAAAAATGTCTCCTTTTACTATTGGTACTTCAACTAACACATTTGTTAGTTTTATAGATTTTAGTGCTACAGTTTTAAATTTAGCAGGTGTTACAATTCCTAAATCTATAGATGGTTCTGCTTTTTTGGGTGAATCAGTAAAACAAAAAACCATTAACAACAATTCTACTTTTGGTTACGCAGATAGGTTTGATGAAAAGTATGATATGGTTAGAAGCATTAGAGAAAATAACCTAAAGTACATTAGAAATTTTCAGCCTTTTAACATAGATGCTTTAATGAACAACTACAGGTACAAACAACTTGCCTACAAACAATGGAGCACGCTAAACCTACAAAACAAACTTAACCCTATACAGTCTAGTTTTTTTAAGCCCAAAATGGTAGAAGAATTGTATGATGTAAAAAAAGACCCTTATGAAACCAATAACTTGGCTAAAAATGCTGCTTACAAGCATAAAATAATAGCTTTTAGGCAAAAGATGAATACTTGGCAAAAAGCTATGCCAGATCTATCATTTTATCCAGAGCATATACTAGTGGAGCAAGCTTTTAAAAATCCGTTAGCTTATGGTAAAAAACATCAAAAAAAAATAAATAAGTACATTAAAATAGCCAATCTACAGCTTATACCATTTAAAGAGGCTAAAACAAAACTTAAAAAACATTTACTATCTAAAGATAAAACAGCACGTTATTGGGCGTTAATAACAAGTACAAGTTTTGGTAGCAAAGCAACTAGTTTATCAGACCTAATTAAAAATATAATGCTTACAGATACAGATATTGTAAATAAAATGAGAGCTGCAGAGTTTTTGGCTATAGCTGAAAAAAAAGATACTTCTAAAAATTTAATTCAGCTTTTATATCAATCTAAAAAACCAAAAGAAGCACTTTTAATACTTAATAGCATTGTACTACAAAAAGATTTTTACCAGAAATATACGTTTACTATTAACCAAAGTAAACTACATACTACTGTTAAAAATAATATGCTAATACAAGAGCGTTTAAAGTACTTACAAAACCAAATATAAAACCTTAAACTAACTAAAATGAAATCTATTTTACACGTAACTAAAAAAATTACACTACTTATTATTTTTATAAGTGTTGGACAATCTTTTGCTCAAAAAGCTCCGTTTTTTAAAGATGGACAAGATCCAAAACCTAACCATAAAAAATGGAAATTGGTAAAAAATATGTCTGATGAATTTAAAGGCAAAAAAGTAAATGAGAGTAAATGGCAAATATCTGGACAAGGATGGATTGGGCGTGCTCCAGGATTATTTTTGGCAGAAAATATTAAAGTTAAAGATGGTAGCTTACAAATTACAACCACTTTATTAGATAAGCCCGTTACTAAAAATGGTAAAGTGTACACCCATGGCGGTGGTTATGTTGGCTCTAGAAACGCAATGAAATACGGGTATTACGAGTGTAAAATGAAAGCCAACAAAACCTTTATGTCTTCTACCTTTTGGCTAATAAATGAATCTAGAGAACAAAATGGATGTAATAAAAGAGTTACAGAACTAGATATACAAGAAACTGTTGGGCAAATTGTTAATAAGGCAGAATGGATGAAGTATTTTGATGAATCTATGAACTCTAACACACATAGTAGAAATATTCCTGAAGGCTGTGATTTTGAAAAAGGCTCTGTTAAATCTAAAGGAAAACTTGATACTAAAACTTATGAAGATTTTCATGTGTATGGTGTTTGGTGGAAATCTAAAGATGAAATTTTGTTTTTTATGGATGGTAATTTTGTATCTAAAGTAAAACCTGCAGCAGACTTTAATATAGAAATGTATTTAAGAATGGTTGTAGAAACGTATAACTGGAATCCGGTTCCTGAAGATGGCGGAATGAACGGTTCTAAAGAAGAAAGAACTACTACTTATAACTGGGTAAGAACTTGGAAATTAATTGATACTAAATAATATGAAAAGACTAAAAATAACATTAATAATAAGTTGCCTTTTTTTAACGGCTAATACTGTTTGCGCACAAAATTTTCCGTTTGCATTACCTAAACAAAAACCTAACCAACCGTTAAGTGAGGCTATGCAACGTAATTATGATAATTATTTAGCGCCAAGACCAGAAGACAACGAGTTGTACTCCTTATTTAAATATACAAAATTAGAGGGGTTAGATTATAGCAATGGAGACGGAACTGTTAGCCGTAGAGATCCTTCTAAAATTATTTTTGAAAACGGGAAGTATTATGTTTGGTACACACACAGAAAAACCAAAACACCTCCTAAAGGTGCTAAACAGGCTACAGAGACTATACCTTCTGCAGATTGGGATTTATCTGAAATTTGGTATGCTACCAGTTTAGATGGGTTTAACTGGGAAGAGCAAGGTGTTGCAATACCTAGACCTCCTAAACCAGAATTGGGTCACAGATCTGTTAGTACTGCTGATATTTTAAAATGGAAAGGAAAGTACTATATGTACTACCAAGGTTTTAGTGAAGCCAGTGGTTTACGTGGTGATGATTGCCCTGTATTAATGTCTTATGCAGATTCTCCTGATGGGCCTTGGACAGCAACTAATAAAATTGTGATCCCTAACGGACCAAAAGGTGCGTGGGATCAGTTTTCTATACATGACCCATATCCTTTAGTGTATAAAGATAAAATTTACTTGTATTACAAATCTGATTTTGATGGAAAACCTGATTTGGTAAGAATGCAAGGTTTGGCTACTGCAGATTCTCCTTTTGGGCCTTTTACTAAAAATAAACTAAATCCAGTTTTAGCATCTGGTCATGAAACTACTATGTTCCCTTTTAAAGAGGGAATTGCTGCTTTAACAATTAGAGATGGTAATGAGCACAACACCGTACAGTTTGCAAAAGATGGTGTTAATTTTAAGATTGCCTCTATAGTAGAAATGATGCCTACAGCAGCAGGACCTTATGTACCTGATGCCTTTACAAATACTAAAAATGGCACCGGAATTAGTTGGGGATTATCTCATTTTACAAATGCAACAACTTGGGATAAAAACCATGCTGTTTTAGTACGTTTTGACTGTGATTTGAGTACTGCTATTAACGATCCTGAAATGAAAAAACACCACGTTTATCACAGACCAGAGGTATATTTAAAACAAAGTTTAAGTAAAAAACAAAAAGAACGTATTACTGCAAGTAATAAAGAATTACAAAAGTCCAAATAATAAATAACATCTTAAAAAAAGCCCAAACAGTTAAACTACCTGTTTGGGCTTTTTTATGGTATAAATATCTATTTAAATTTTAGTTTTCTCTCCTGGATCTCTGTATGTGTTGTAGGTTGTAAAAAGGCTTTTTACTTTAGATGCAAACTCTGGTTTGTGTATTAAATTTTGCTTTTCATTTTCTATAACATTATTATTTAAATTAAATAATGCTACTGGAGTTCTAGTACTATTAGTTTTATCTTTTTTATCAAAAGCTATAATTAATTTCCATCCATCTTTAATAATAATTGCTTCTTTACCAGTACCAGATTGTGTAACTAAATAAGGGTGCACTTCTTTACTTTTGTTTTCTCCTGTAAAAATTGGCAATAAGTTGGCTGAATCATTAGCTTGGCCTTCTTCAATTTCTTGGCTTGTAATTGCTGCCAAGGTTGCTAAAATATCTATAGTTAAAATTGGTATTTTAGATGTAGAGTTCTTCTTAATTTTTTCTGGCCACCAAGCAATAAAAGGTACTCTGTGTCCGCCCTCATAAGCTTGGTTTTTTCCTCCTCGGTAAATATCGTTGGATTTGTGACCAGATTGTATGCTTTTCCCTTTTAATAACCCCCCATTGTCTGATGTAAACAAAATTATAGTATTATCATAAACACCTTTCTTTTTTAATGCTGCTACCAGCATAGCCATTTGTACATCTAACTCTTTAACCATATCTAAATGTTTAGATGGTGTTTGGCCTGCTATTTTTTCACCATTTAGCCTTTTTGTAGGCGTGTGTGGCAAATGCACTGCTAAAGAACAGTAATACATAAAAAAAGGTTTGTTTGTATCTGCTTTAGCAATATAATCTACTGCTTTATTTACAAGTAAAGGTCCCATATTGTGCGGGTCCCAATTTGTATCTCCTAAGCCTTCATCTTTATCTAAAGTAACCCCTTTTTTGGTCATATTCTCCTGTGATATATAGCCAATTTCTGAGTTTTTTTCTAAAGGCATCCACTCTTGATTTTCATACACAACATAAGGTACATTTTGTATTCCTGCAGGGAAAGTTAAACTATAGTCAAAACCATTATCTAGTGGTCCTTTACCTACTATTTTACGTACATCTACGCCTAACTCTACTCTTTTTCTAGGAGACCTGTATATTTGCCTGTCACTACCTTTTTTAAAAAAATCCATTCCAAACCCCCATTTGCCTAAAAAAGCTGTTTGGTATCCTGCATTTTTCATAAGCTTACCAAGAGTTAATTGGTTTGGCTTAATTGGTGATGCCTCATAAGCTCCCCAAACACCCCAAGGAGCATAACTACGGTAGCAATTATTCCCTGTCATTACTGCATATCTAGATGGTGCACATAATGCCGCAGGAGAATGTGCATCTGTAAAAACCATTCCGTTTTTAGCTAAATTATCTATAGCTGGTGTTTTTAAAACCACATTGTTGCTATGCATTTTTCTGTAATAAGAAATATCTCCTACACCTATATCATCTGCTAAAACAACAATTACATTAGGCTGTTTTTGCGCAAAAATCTGTGTTGAAAAAACAACACATATCACAAATATGTACTTTTTAAACATTCTTATTATTTTAACATTAACCAATTTAGATTTACAATTTTATCGGCACCCCAAACAGATTTAAAAACAACTACAATATTTTGCATACCAGAAACCTTTTTTAAAAGATTTGTTTCTATGGTTTGCCAACTATTCCAGCCACCAGTATATTTTATAGGAAACTCTGCAATTAAATCTCCCTTAGGATTTCCCAAACGTACCTCCATAGAACCTATTCTTTGTCCGCTTGCTACGCGTGCAACTATTTTTTTAGCAGAACCACTTGCAAAATCTACATTATTAAACCTTACGTTACTCATCATTTTGGTATTTGTAACCATCCACCCAATAGGCTCATTACCACCTACAAAACTAGTTTTTGCTCCACTAATATCATTATACCTATCTACTTGTATTTTTTCTCCTATTGTTGGTGCTCCTATGCCTCTTAATGTTGGCTTTACACGGGCTATGCTACCATCTTCTTTAAATGTCATATAATCTGCACGCATAGATCTTAATTTATTGTAACCGCTAATTTCCCACCAGTGATAAAACAATATCCATTTTCCTTTATAGTTTACAACAGAATGGTGATTGGTACCATTGCCAAGGTTGTCCATTATTTTGCCTCTATACGTAAAAGGCCCTAAAGGATTGTTACTTGTAGCGTATGCAATAGTGTATCCTTCATTTGCAAATACATGCGCAAAAGTTAAATAATATATACCATTTACTTTTATAGGAAAAGAACCTTCTTTATAGCCAGCAGGCAACCCTTCTATTTTTATAGGTTTTGCAGCTATTTCTTTCATATTATCTTTTAATGGAGTAACATATAATTTTTCTCCTCCACCAAAATATAAATAAGCTTTACCATTATCATCTAACAACAAGCCTGGATCTATACCTTCTACACCTTTAATGTAATTTTTTTCCCATTTAAATGGCCCAGTAGGATTTTTAGATGTACCTACGCCTATACGCCTAAAGGAAGATTTATCTAATGGTTCTGCAGGGTAATAATAGTAGTATGTATCTCCTTTTTTAATGCAATCTGGGGCCCACATACCGTAGGAATTTTTTTTACCCCAAGGCACACTATTTTGATCTAAAACCACTCCATAATCTTTCCATGTATTACCACCTTCTAAAGAATACATATGATAATCTGGCATACAAAAATCTGGCGCTTGTACTCCTTCCTCTGGTACTATATCATGAGACGGATAAACATACAACTTACCATTAAAAACACGAGCAGTTGGGTCTGCCGTAAATATATCTGTTACCAGTGGGTTTTGTGCGTTTATACTAGCACACAGTAGTAATAATACTATAAGTAGTTGCAAAACATTTTTCATATAATATAAATTATGTTGGTTTAAGTTAGTTGTTAATTTAATCTGCATGAGCATCTATTGTACCACCAATATTGTTTTCTTTATAACCCTCTAAACTAACTTTAAATGCGTGTGCATATTTTGTTGGTAGTTTAGCTGGCTTGGCTATTATAAGTCCTCTTTGGTCTCTTTTCCAGCTAATTTTTTCATTACTGCCCAATAAACTTATATTTTCTATTTTAGAGTTTAATACTCCTATAGCGGTAGATAAAGACTTTACCGTAATTTCTTTTTTAGGAGTATCCATTATGATAATATAAAATTCCTTATCTGATTTTTTAGTAAATCTAATATCTGCATCTGTGTATGCTATTTTAAATTTTTCAACTTTATGTCCGCCTTCTGGTAAACGAGTAGGCCCCTCACCAAAAATTATCCAAGGTCTTGTACCATAAATTGCATCTCCGTTTACAGCTAACCAACTCCCCATATCTAACAATAAGTTTTTCATTTCTTGAGGTATAGATCCATCAGGGTTTGGTGGCACATTTAACAACATTAAGCCATTTTTAGATACAATATCTACAAGTATATCTACAAGCTCATTTGGCGTTTTAAACTTGGCATTGGGTCTGTAAAACCAAGCACCTGGAGACGTATCTGTTAACCACATAGGAGACTTTGGCTGGTTTGGTCTTCCACGCTCATAGTCTTTAACAGCAGTGGTTTCAGGAAAAGTAGATTCTTTGTAAGACACTACAACCTCTTTGTTCCACTCAATTCCTTTATTGTAATAATATGCTAAAAATTGCTGTCTACTTTCTTCTGTCATATTCTCTAACCACCAGTCAAACCAAATTAAATCTGGTTGATACACATCTATATATTCTTTAATTTTAAGCCACCAATCATTATAAAAATCTTCATCTGGAGTATTAGATTCTAATGAATGCGGATTTGTATATAAGTCATAATCTTTAGGGTTTATGCCGCCGTGTTTGTGTGCAGGTGCAAAATATTTCCACGTAAATGCGTGGTGAAAAGAAGCCATAAATTTTAGCCCCTTTGCCTCTATTTCTTTTTTTAATTCTGCTGATGGATCTATGCCACCATAATTTATAGAATTCCAACGTGTGGCCTTGCTGTTCCACATAGCAAAATTATCATGGTGCATAGCTACGGGTCCAGCAAATTTAGCTCCTGATTTTTTAAATAACTCTGCCCATTCTTTTGCATTAAAAGCAGTAGGAGAAAATTGTTCTATTATATGCTTATAACCATATTTTGCTGGCTTACCATACTTTTTTTTATGGTGTAGGTAGTTAGTTGTTGGCTTACCATTTTTGGTTGGTACTTTTTTACCGTCTTCATACATTTTCATTCCGTGCCAACCAGCATAATACTTATCTGCATCTGTACCTTCAAAAGCAGAAGAAACTGGTCCCCAATGGGCATATATTCCAAACTTAGCATCTTTAAACCAATTGGGAGTAGCATTTACCTTTGCTAAAGACTCCCAACTTTTTGTATATACCGCATTACTATTTTTTTGTTCTTTTGAAGATTGACTATAACTAAACGCTACTATACTAAAAACTGCTATTGTTAATTTTAATTTTACCATACTAAAAAGGATATTATAGTAGCAAAGTCTTTTCTTTTTTGCTCCTAATTACTAAAAGTGTTGTTTGTTACCTTAAACACATTTCAAAAATAATTTAATAGCCTCATTTAGCAGATAACGTATGTTTTAGAATATAGAACGGATGATGAATTGTATCTTAAACATTACTGGTTAAGGTACTTTTTAGGAAAAAAGGTAATTGGTGTTATGCTTAAATTTTTATAATATACTTCAGCAGCTTCAGACTGTATTTGTATTTTTCCTTGAGTTACAGGTGTAACAATACCATTTTTTAAATAACGGGCATTTTTTACCCTGTTTACAACTTTACCGTTTACTAGATGTATACTTTCTGACCCCAAACAATAAATTTCTAATGTATTCCACTCTCCGTTTGGCTTCTCAAACATTCCTAATTTACTGGCTTGACCAGATTCAAAACCTGGTCCCCATTTTAAAGGCACTAATTCTGCATTAGGATTATATACAAAAAATGGCTTTCCGTTTTTAGCATATTTTTTTTCTGCAGGAACATCACCAAAAACATCTGTTAGAGCAATAAAATCTCCGCAATCACCCTCTTGCACCTGAAACTCTAAACTAGACATCCAAACATTCCAAAAAGCTCCGTGTGGCCCTTTAGCATGATATAAAATTCCGCTATCTCTTTTGGTATACAAACGTGGTTCCCATTTTTTTTCTCCCCATTTAAACTGCACACTTAAATGGTAATTTCCATACTCTTGCTTTGTAGTTAAACCGCCATAAATTTCACCTGTAACTTTTAAAACCGGTTCGTTATTTTCTTTTATGATTGAAAACACATTTTTTAAATCTTTGTTTAGCCCTAAAGGTTTTCCTGTTTTTACATCTGCAAACTTCTCTACATTTAAATCTACAGAAGTATGCACGGCTCCCATCCAAATTTCCCAATTAGATAACTTTTCATCAAACAAATAAATGGTTGAAGAATTTGTATTTTTAACTACATCTGTACTTTTACAACTCACAAATAACAACAAATAAAAAGCTGTTATTACTGTATTAAAAAATACTTTTTTAAAAGATTGCATTGCCATTACACTTACTATTTTTTTAAACTAAAAAAGCCAAGATTTGTATCTGCATAAAACCTTGGCTTTTTATTACTTTAAACAATTAAACTACATTTCTAACTCAATAACATATGCAAAGTCTCCTGGTTTTTCTTTTGGCATTGTAACTTTAAAACCATCTTTTTCTTGACTCCACTTTATTTTTTCTTTACTACCCAATACTCTTGCATTGGTAATATTTAAATCTTTTGCATAAGTAGCTTCTTTTGCTAAAGATTCTATAACAACAACACCATCTTTTGGCCAATCTAAAACAATAGCATAAAGCTTATTATCTTTGGTTGTAAACCTAATGTCTTTAGAAGATAATCCTTTATTATTCCCTTCAGAGTGGTGACCCTTTTTAACCTCTGTTGGTCCTTCTCCAAACGTTTTCCAGTAAGTAGTGTCATAAATAGCATCACCATTTATAGTTAACCAATCTCCTATTTGTAGTAAAATTTCTTTTTGATCTTCTGGTATTGTGCCGTCAGATTTAGGCCCTACGTTTAGTAAAAGATTTCCGTTTTTACTAACAATATCTACCAAATCATCTACAATTTGGTTGGCTGTTTTAGACTGCCAATTAGAAACATAGCTCCAAGAGTTTTTGCCAATAGAGGTATCTGTTTGCCAAGGTAATTTACGTATACCAGGTAATTTACCTCGTTCTAGATCATAAATAACTGTACCTTCTGGAAAAGCTTCATGAGAAAAATTTTTATCTTGTAGAACAACCTCCTTACCCCATTCTATACCTTTATTATAGTAATAAGCAGCTAATTTTGGTCTCTGATCTGCAAAATCTGGAATATCTAAATAAAAATCGAACCACATAATATCTGGTTGGTAATTATCTATAATATCTTTAGTTCTTGCCCACCACAACTCTTTAAACTCTTTAGAAACAGGTTCATTTAAATCTTTACCTTTTGTAGAGTACAAATCTGCATATGCAGGGTTTGTAGTATCAAAATGATCTTTTTTATTAAAGAAAGACCAATTAAAAGCAAAATGAGAAGATGCTCCCATAATCATACCTTTTTGTCTTCCGGCTTTAAATAACTCTCCTAAAATATCTCTTTTAGGCCCCATATCTACCGCGTTCCAACGTGTAACATTAGATTTATACATTGCAAAACCATCATGATGTTCTGCTACAGGTATTACATATTTTGCACCAGATTTTTTAAACAAATCTATCCATTCATTTGCATCAAAATTTTCTCCTTTAAACATTGGTATAAAATCTTTATAACCAAACTTTTTTTGATCTCCCCATTCTTTTTTATGATGCAAATACACATCTGAAGGTCCCTTTTTTTCTAAATTTAGTTGCGCAGAAAAAGTAGCCGTATCCATATACATTTTACGTGGGTACCATTCTGATGAATATTCTGGAACACTATATGCGCCCCAATGAATAAAAATGCCAAACTTTTTTTTATTAAACCAAGTTGGGTCTTTATAATTTTTTTTGATTGATTCCCAGTTTGCTTCATAAACTGACTTAGTTTCTTGAGCTATTTCCTCCTTTTTATCTTTTTTATCTGCACAAGACAAAATTGTTAATGAGAGAATAAAAAAGCTCAGTACTATATATTTTCCACTTTTCATATCTAATAGATCCTAAAGGTTGTTCTTACTTATCTAAAGCGAAATTCTAACTATAGTTTTAAAAGCATTAAAACGTATGTTTTTTATAGTAGACCAAATGTCTAATTCCCTGTTTTTACTACTATTTAAGCCTAGAAATAAGTATTGCATCTGCCTTTTCTGCCCAAGGAGACTTAAACTTTCCTTGTTTTTTAATAGCTACCTCTTTTGTAAACTCTCCTGTTAGGGTATTAAACCACTGCATAGTTCGGTTTTCATCTTTCTTTTTTAAAAATGCAGCATCTATACCGTAGTTTTCTTTGTGTATATATATTAAAACTGTGCCTTTATCATCTGTTAAGTTATAACCACTACCGTTATGCCAAGGAATAGGCTTCATTTTATGAAACTGAAGCTTACTAAAGAGTTTTTGCATGTAATTAAAGTATATAAACTTTGGTTTATAAAACTCTTTAGGTTGCTCAAAAGGGTTATAAATAATTACATTCCATGAAGTACCTTGCCAATAATAAGTGGTGTACACACCTGCAAATAAGCACATATAATTGCGACGTAAACAGGTTTCTGCATTGGTATAATCGCCTGTAAAAACAGTATACATAGACTCCTCATAACCACCGTGTTCTATATTAAATATTGGTTTGTTTTTAAATTTTGTTTTGGCTTCTAACATTTTGTTGTAAATGTTATGTGACCAATTTTGAGAAGAAATAAAATCTACCTTATCTGGAAAATTAGAGCAATATTTATAATCATGTACAGACACCAACCTGTTGTATTTGTCATTTGTTTTTAACCTTTCTATTCTTCCGTGAATATACGCTTCATCTGCCCTACCATAGTACAGCGCCTCTTTAGAAATATCCCATACTATATTAGGAAAAGCTTGGTACCTTTTTACTACATAATCAAAATACATGTTATCTGCATCTGTATTCATATTAGGCCAAGCAACCAATTTGTTCCAAACGTATATCATTAAATGCGCAGCTATACGCTTGTTATGCATTAAGCTAATAGTACGATCTAATTTTTTAAAAAATTCTGGGTTTAGAGCTGAGTAATTTGGATTGTTATTATTGCCAAGGAAAGGAAAAATATCTTTTGGACCACCAAACTCATGCTCTGGATGTTGTTTTAGTTTAGAATCTTTAGTCCAGCTAACATCATAAGAAAAAACATTCATCACTACCTGATTAAATCCGTTTTGGTTTAAAAGGTTTAAAAGATGCTCTGTTTTTGGTAATCCTTTTTTGTTGTGGTAGTCCAAGGCATAAAGCCAATCGCACTCAAAGGCCAATAAAAAGTAAGGAGTGCCATCTTCATAATAAAAATTTTGAGGATCATTTTTTGGTATAACTAATGCTCCGTGATTATTAGTGGCTGCAGAAGACACCGTTACACTACCTTTTTTATGATGTATTTTTTTTAGATCTGCATAGGTTGTAAATTTCCAATTACCCTCTAAAGAACTAGAAAACCGTATTACCCATTCTTTATTACCATTATAAAAACCAGGCACTTGCTGTACTGTACCATTACTATGAGTAAAAATTGCATAAAAATTAGCCGTATAAGGAGATGCTACATTTTGGTTTGCTGTAAATGTTATATCTAAAACCTCCCATTTTGGAATTTTAAAAACAGTGTTTAACGTGTAGTTTTCTTTTTTAAGTTGGCTAGTTACTACTGTAAAACTTAGCAAACTAGTAACTATTAAAAGTTTTAATACATTTTGCATAACACTGTTTTTATTTACCTATATTTTCTTAATCATTCCAATGCTCATCTATTACCTTTTGTATGTGCGGAAACTTACTACCATCTTCCTCATTTAAACTTTTACGTTTGGCTTTTAACTGCTTTTTAAGTTCCTTAATTATATCTTTATACGCAGGGTCATTGTAGGCATTATTCATTTCTTTAGGATCTTTAGTTAAATCATAAAACTCCCAAGCAGCTGGTGTATCCATCTCAAACTTATTACCCCAACTTTTTTTGTTCCATGTAGCATTAGGGTCTTTGGTATCTACCCAATATTTACCATAAAAAAATATTAGTTTGTACTGTTTTGTTCTAATACCAAAATGTGCCGGGTTTGCATGTGCGTGTGCCATATGCATCCAGTACCTGTAGTAAGTAGACTGTTGCCACCCTTTTGGTTCTTTACCTGTTTCTAAAATAGACTTAAAACTATGCCCTTGCATTTTTTCTGGGGCTGTGCCACCAGCTAGCTCTATTAAAGTAGGTGCAAAATCTGCATTGTTAATTATTGCGTCTGTTCTAGTACCAGCCTTTATTTTTTCTGGATAACGCACAAAAAATGGCATACGCATAGATTCTTCATACATCCATCTTTTATCAATATAATCATGTTCTCCCAGCATAAAACCTTGGTCGCCTGTGTACACAATTATAGTATTATCATACAAGCCTTCCTCTTTTAAAAATTTTACCAATCTGGCTACATTATCATCTACACCTTTTACACAACGTAAATATCTTTTTAAGTACTCTTGATACGTTTTGTGAGTGTATTCTTTGTCTGTCATATCCAAAGAAATGCTTGAGGCATCAAACTCTGGGTTAGAGATTTGCATATATTTGTTAGACCACAATCGCATTCCCATACTTCTAACAATGTTTCTTTTAGATACAGATGAGCCAATAACGCGCAGTAAAGAATCATTAGAACCCCTTGTTGCTATAGAACCATTATTACCATTCTCATACAAACTTGCTGGTTCTGGTATATATGTATTTTCTAAATAATCTTTATAACGTGGTGCATACTCAAAATCGTCATGAGGTGCTTTGTAATGGTGCATTAAAAAAAACGGCTTGTCTTTATTGCGTTTGTCTTTTAACCAAGCAATAGTTAAATCTGTAATATTATCACTAGAG
Organism: Cellulophaga geojensis KL-A; assembly: GCF_000568425.1. NCBI lineage: Bacteria > Pseudomonadati > Bacteroidota > Flavobacteriia > Flavobacteriales > Flavobacteriaceae > Cellulophaga > Cellulophaga geojensis. The sequence goes on along the minus strand of NZ_ARZX01000009.1, from coordinate 79,826 downwards.
TGTCCTTTAGTTTGTATTCTGTTTTTTGGCCACTCTTGCTCTCCTTGCACTATAAATTCTGGATCATGGTATTTACCTTGTCCAGGTAATACAGCATAATAATCAAAAGTAGCAGGCTCATCTTCTAAATGCCATTTGCCAACCACAGCAGCTTCATACCCTAATTTTTTCATTTCCTGTGGCAAATATTGCCTTTCTGGTGGTATATGCCCTTCTAAATCTAACACGCCATTTGTTTGGCTATATTGACCCGTAATCATAGTTGCCCTACTTGGTGTACAAATAGAGTTTGTAACAAAACAATTATCAAAAATAATACCTTCGTTAGCAATTTTATCTAGATTTGGAGTAGGATTTAAACTTGCCAACCTACTACCATATATACCAAATGCTTGTGACGTATGATCGTCTGCCATTATGTAAATTATATTTGGCTTTTTGGTTTCTATTGTAATTTTTTCTTTTTCGGCACATGAAATAATGGTTGCCATAAACAGTGAAAAACAAAATAGCTTTTTAAACATTTTTGGTAGGTTTTAGTTTGATAAAGTAAAAGCGCTAATTAAAGCGCTTTACAAAAGTTACATTTTTTTTAGTAATGAAGAATAACATATGATTTTATGAATAAAACATATGATTAATACATTTAATCTGCTTTAACCGGTTTAAAAATACGAATCCAATCTACTTTAAATGTATTATTTTCTTTATTAGCCAATTCTGCATCAGATGGTGTAATATTTTTATCTGATCTCCATGTTTGATCCTCTGCATTAATAATTATATCCATAGGTTTACTTAACCCTTCACCATCTGCATAATTATTAGGGTCTATCATTTCTGCTCCAGAGGTTGTTCTTACCAACTCTCCATTTATATAATACTCTAAATGAAATGGATCTCTCCAGTACACTCCTACTCTATGAAAATCTTCCCTCCATAATGTACCAACCTCATCTTTATACCAGCTACCTGCATCTGTTGGTTGGTAATCTTGAAAAGGTTCTCTAATAAACATATGATGGCTTAAATGAATACGCTCTGCATACCAAGTTTGGTCTGCCTGTGCTAACTCTGAGTAGCTTGCTCCGTAAGCTTCTACAATATCTATCTCCTGAGTATCATCTGAGCTTAAAAGCCAAACATCTGATGCTAGCGTAGTATTTGCAATTTTTACATACGCCTCTATATACACTGGGTAAATTACTTGTTCTTTTGAGGTTATACAACCCAAATGAATTTTGTTTGAGTTTGGAACTCTACTAGCAACCATTTGCAAATAACCATCTTTAACTAAAGAGTGGTCTCTTTTCCATTCTGTTAATCCTGGGCCAGACCATTGGTTATGATAAAAATCTGTCCATTTGGCATCAAACTCTGCTCCTTTATTAGCGGCCTCTGCTTCATAATCAAAACTGTCTGACATATTTTGAAACTCCCAAACATTACCTTCTCCTGCTTCTGCTGGCACAGGTATGGTTTTCCAAGTTACTTCTGGTTCTTCTTCTGGTTCTTCAGTTGGGGTTTCTGGTGTCTCTATTACTTCTTCATCTTCTACTTTATCTGTAGAATTACTATCACTACAAGACACTACATAAAATAACAAGAATACTATTGCTGTATTAAATTTCATCATAATAAATTAATTAGTTTGGCTCAAAGTTGTAGAATGATTGTGATTTTAACACAAAAAAAAACTGTACAAAAAATAGACAACACTAGTATTTTAAGTATAAAAAAGGCCCCACTTTGTACAGTAGAGCCATTTTTTTTTAAAAATTATTTTTTATGGTCTTTCATCTACTTCCATAATTCTTATATCATCAAAATATATAACACCCATACCATTGTGTCTTAAATATATTTCATAATCACTACCTGTAGTAGCTGCAGTAAACCTTTGACCTGGACTTACCGTAACCCAAGTATCTTCTGCTGCTGTTGCAACAATATTATTCCAAAACTGAAATACAGTTTCTCCGTCTTTTTGTATCCAAGGTCCGTTCATATTTATAACTGCACCAGCTTGCTTATAAATTTTATACTCTAACTGATAAGTTACCCCTGCTGTTAAGCTATATTGATCTATTAAATTATGAAAACCAGACCAAGCACCAGATTCTGCTGCATCTACTTTTATACTATATTGTCCGCTAGCTGCTTGTTCTGTTGATGGAGCAACAGTTGTAGTTGGTAAGTTATCATCTTTAGTTGTCCAGTTTACTCCACCATCTTCTATATCATAACGTACTGCTTCATGTTGATACATTTGAACAGGTAAATCTGTAAAAGCAGCTGGTATACGAGTATCTGTAGACTCTAATGTGCCATTACCATCATAAGAAACAGTAATATTATCTGACCTGTATATTTGGTCTTGAAGTTTTATCTCTAAAATAGTTGCATTAGAAGAGTTTAAACCTATAGATGAAATGGTAAAAGGAGTACCATTTACGTTTACTGTAAAATGAGCTTTTTGGTCTGCAAAAGGTTTAAATTCTCCATTATAAGGTATTTGTATGGTTTGGTTTTCTAATTCTATCAAATCACCAGCAACCTCAAATGGTAATGATGACGGCACTACATTTATAGTAGCTGCAACATTATACCTATCATAATCTGCAGGTATATTTTCTCCTAGCCTACTAATATTTAAAGCTGCTTTAAAAGAACCCAATTGGTTTAATTGTATTACAGCAAGTGAATCTGTACTTGTAATATCTCCTATTTGCCATGCTCTAGTATTAGGGCGACCAATGGTAGTAATGTCTACAAACTCTAATTCAGACCCTGCTTCTACCGTAATAACATCACTCTCTAATTCATGAGGAACAACTACTCCGTTTTGACGAATTAGTATTTGTGGCACAATAGTATCATACACATCTACAACAAAAGTAGTATCTATAACCCATTTACCACCTACCTCTTTAGAAGGAAAAACAAAACCATCTGCACCTTTAAACTCTACATATTCTTTAAACTCATTGTAAAGGTTTACTTTTTTTAAACCACCTTCTTTAAACAGAACATGTACTGTTTTGTCTGTGCTCTCTAAAGATTCTGGTTTAATTATAAAATCATCATAAATAGAATCTTTACGTTTAATTGGACCTTCTAAAAAATAACTTCCTTGTTCTATGGTCCATTTGTGTGATATTTCACCTTGAGATAAATCTGAAAATGAAGCAAAATCATTTACACTTACACTAACTATTGTATCTCTAAAACCACTTGTGTACCAAGATACGTCTGAGAACGAATTAGGAGCATCATAATCATCACTGTTACACGCGGTAAAAAGCGCTATAACTAATGCTATTAAAATTAATCTATTATTCATAATATCTTTTTTTAGTTATTCAAATTTGGGTTGGCTGTAACTTCACTATTTGGAATAGGATAATATCCATGTATACTCTCGTTATAATTTACTGCAGCTTGTGCATAATCTATAAACGTAAAGCCATTTGCTATAGGACTTTCTCCTTCTTTTAAAACAGAACCCCATCTTGTTACTGGTTTACCTTCTTTATCTATAAAAGGAAAATTATCTGCCCAGTATCTTTTTTGACTTAACTCTTGAAAGCGTTCTTTTAAAACACCCCATCTTCTTAAATCTAAAAAGCGAACAGCGTGCCCTTCTTCTGCTAATTCTAATGGTCTTTCTACATACATTAAATGCTCCATTAAACTATTAGCATCATAAGTAACATTGTCATGATCTGCTCCTGGGTAGGTACCGCTACCATCTGGACCAATTAATTTTAAAGCAGAACGGTGTCTTACTTCATTTATTAATGCCATTGCTTGTTCTACGCCACCGTCATCTGTACCTCCTTTAATTAAACACTCTGCCAACATAAGGTAAACATCTGCCAAACGTACCAAACGTATGTTAATACCCGAACGTGTATTAGGTACAATGTCACTTTCTGTTGCCACAGTTGCCCAGTTTGTATACTTTCTAAAATATGCTGTTTCTTTGTTGTTAAATATTGTAGCATCTGCTGTAGATAATCCGCCATAATAAGGAGTGTCTAAATCATCTACTACAGCAATAGAATAAGAAGCACGTAATGAGTATGATCTTGGTCTCATTAATGTTACAGGATCACAGCCTTCTGTGCCATCTTCACAAGGCACATAGTTTCTAGGGTCACTCATATCTAATTCTTCATTCTTATAGGCCATTTGCAACCAAGCACTTGGCATAGACACTCTAAAACCACCTAAGTTTGCTGGTGCAAATACTCTACCTAATGTGTTAGATACATTTTGACTATCATACGGGTTTAGTTCTGATTTGAAGTTTACAGAATAACTAACTTCTAAAATAGACTCAGAATTAAATTCACCTGCCTCAGAAAAATTATCGTCTATGTTTTCTACTAAAGACCTGCCATATTCTCCGTTAGTAATAATATCATTAAAATATACTGCTGCTGTTGTATAATCTTCTTCATACAAATAGCTTCTTCCTAATTCTGCGGCTGCAGCTGCAGCTGTAACACGACCAACATTAGCATTACCGTCCCACATTGGAGGTAAATTTTCATAAGCAAATTCTAAATCTTTTAAATAAAAAGCTTTTACCTCTTCAGGCGTGCTTAATGGCTGATAAAAATCGCTTTCTGCCTCTGGTACAAAATCAAAAATTGGCACACTACCCTGGTTAAACATATTATACAGGTAGGTGTATGAAATTCCTCTAAAAAACTTAGCCTGTGCTATTATTTGTGTAGCAAAATCTATATTATCTTGGTCGTCATACGTTTCAATTAACCTTTCTCCGTTAGCTATAACTTGGTTTGCTCTAAAAATAACTGTATATGTAGCAGACCACTTATTTCTTATATCATTTTCTGAATCGTTAAACGTTTGTAGGTAGAATGAATTTTGTGTGTTTGGCCTACCAAAACCTGGCCAGCTCATATCTGCCCTGTGATTGTCTGACAATACATTGAAAATACTTGTATTTTTAAAAGCATTATATACCGCAGTTAAACCTCCGTTTAAATCTACATTATTTTTCCAGAAACTACCTGTTGATAGTTCGTTAGGATTGGTTTCTTCCAAGTAATCATCTGAGCATGCTGTACTGCAAATAATGCACAGTAAAGCAACAGCTATTTTGTTAAATATTAATTTTTTCATTTCTAGTTCTTTTTTTATTAAAATTTAAATTCAATACCAGCTCTATATTGTGTGCTTATTGGGTAAACACCCGCATCTATACCACGTGTGCTTAAACCATCATTACCTATTTCTGGATCAAAACCATCATAATTGGTAATGGTTAATAGGTTATCTGCTGCTATGTAAAATCTTAATTTATTAATATTAAGCTTCTCATTTAATTTTTTAGGTAAAGTATAACCTAAAGTTACGTTTCTTAACCTACCAAAACTACCGTCTTGCAACCAGTAATCTGTATATCCTCTGTAATTAAAATGATCTCTACCTCTGTCTGACGGAATTGTAGATGTTGGATTTGTTAATGTCCATTGGTGAACTAAGTCTTGATGTGTACCCTGCTTGTATGCATAGGCTTTACTACCATTAATAATTTCTCCTCCTATGGCTGCATACCAGTTCATAGAAAAATCTACATTTTTATAATTAGCGTTAAAGTTAAAACCCAACTCATACTCAGGAGCTCCACTACCTTTATAAACTCTGTCATCTAGTGTAATTTCTCCGTCACCAGCATCTGGTATACCATCATTATTTGTATCTACAGTTAACTGATCTACGTACTTTAAATCTCCTAAATTAGCCGTAGGATCTATTTGTCTGTACTCATCTAACTCTTCTTGACTAGTAACTAAACCATCTGTTTCTACTAAAAAGAATGCACCAGCCTCATAACCTTCTCTAAGAGCAGTAACTAAATCTTCTCCTGGTAAGCCTGGCGCTACTTGGCTACCTCCTAAGAATGAAAACTTGTTAGAATCACTCATTCTAGTAATTCTATTTTCATTTTTAGAATAGTTAGCAGAAACGTTCCAACTAAACTTACCTTTATGTTTGTAATTAGCACTCCATTCTGTACCGTAGTTACGCATATCACCAACATTTAATATTACGCTAGAGTTGTTACCACCACCAACTGTTGGAGGTAAAATAACAGGAAATAGCATATTTGTTCTAGAACCATCATAAACCTCACTGGTTACTGTAAGTTTATTGTTAAAAAACCCGAACTCCATACCAAAGTTCTTTTCTATTTTCTTTTCCCATTTTGCTTTAGGATTTTTAAATGCTTCTTGTATAGCTCCTAAAACCAAAACTTGGTCAGATCCTGTACCAAAAACATAGTCATGTCCTAAACCAATAGTTGGTGCAGTACTATAATCTAATATGCTTTGGTTACCTGTTGTACCGTAACTAAACCTCATTTTAAAGAAATTAAAGGTTTGTCCAAATATATCATCCCAACCTTTTTCGTCTGATGCAATCCAAGCTGCAGATGCAGATGGTGCATATATCCATCTGTTTTCTTCAGAAAAACGGCTTGTACCATCACGCCTTAAACTTGCACTTATTAAGTATTTACCTTTATAATCATACTGTATACGCCCTAACATACCAATTAATGTATTGGTTCTGTCTTGTCCGTAACCACTACCAGTACCTACGTTAGCATCTAACGTAGCACCATTTAAGTTGGTGATTTCATTATTAAAAAGATCAAATTTTTGAGCAAAGAAAGAATCGTATGTGTATTTTTCTGCACTTACCGCACCTACCAACGTAACGTGGTGGTCTCCAAAAGTTTTGTCAAAAGTTGCAATACCATCTATGGTTGCACTAGTAGATCTATCACTTTGGTTATACACCCCAGACCTAATTTGTTGCGGTATTAAATCTCCTTCTACAGAATATGCTGTAAATAAGGGATTTACCCTAACTCTTGTATTGTTTGTTCTGCTTAAAGATGCACGTGTAGTTAATTTTAAGCTAGATAATAATTGGTGATCTACCTGCATACGTGCATTAAAATTATCACCTTTTCTAACGTCAGACTGTTTAAGCTTAGCCATTAAAAAACTAAGGTTTGTAGCATCATTATTATTTGCAGCACCTGCGCTATCATCTACCGTTGGTGAATTTGGATCTATTAATTGCTGATAAGGTTTGTACCTGTAACCATCTAATAATATTTGCCAAGGTGTATACTCTTGCTCATCTGTTCTTAAACCAATACCAGTTGTAAACGTCCATTTTCCTTTTTTATAAGTTGTATTTGCTCTTACATTTAACCTTTCTAAACCAGAATTAATTAATGAACCTTTCTGATCAAAATAGTTAACAGACACATTAAAACGTAAGCCTTCTTTACCACCTGATATATTAAGGTTATGGTTTTGAATTAAAGCCATATCTTCCTGAAGAATATCCATTAAATTGGTGTTGTTGGTAAAGTCATATCGGTTTTGCTCTAGTGTTGTAAATGAGTTATTTGGAAAAGTACCGTTTATATTGTTTAACCTTACAAATTGGCTATACATAGAATCTTCAAAATTCATTAAAGGAACACTAGATACAATATCTTGCACCCCCATATAACTGGTTATACCAATATCCATTTTACCAACTTTACCAGATTTAGTAGTTATTAATATTACACCCGCAGAACCTCTTGTACCATAAATAGCTGCAGAAGCTGCATCTTTTAGTACATCTATAGTTTCTATTTCTGCAATACTTAATTGTGGATTACCATCTTGTGGTATACCATCTACTACATACAAAGGAGAGTTACTACCAAAAACAGAGTTTATACCACGTATAAGTATTACTGCATCAGACCCTGGTTGTCCGCTACTAGAAGTTACGTTTACACCTGCAATTTGCCCTTGCAGTGCACTACCAACATCTGAAGTAGATATTTTTTCAATATCCTCTGCCTGTACTTGGGCAACTGCACCTGTTACCTCTCTTTTCTTTTGCACACCGTAACCAATAAGTACTACTTCCTTTAATGCCTCAATATCTTCTACCATAGTTACATTAATAGTACTTTTAGAGCCTACTGCAATTTCTTGCGCAACATAGCCTATATAACTATATATTAATACGCTATTTGGTTCTGCTTGTATGGTGTAGTTACCATCAAAATCTGTAACTACCCCAACTGTTGTACCCTTTACAACAACACTTACCCCTAAAAGTGGCTCGCCATCTGCGCTAACATTACCCTTTACGGTTTTTGTTTGTGCTAGAGCCAAACCAAAGCCTATAACAAAAAACAAAATCGTTAAAAAAGCTTTATGTCTAGACTTAACAAGTAAATTAAATTTCATTTCCATAATCGTTTTTTAAGTTTAGTTACACAAATGTTGGTTTTATTTGCTTTAAGGGTAGTAACAAATGTTTTTTTAAGTAAAACATATGTATAAAATCTTAAAAAAGTGTTAACTAAACCACGCTGAAACCAGTAAATATGTTGGTTTTGTATTATTTATGTAATTTAAACAGTATAAAAATGTTAATTTATAAAAAATTAACGCATTAACTACACAAATTAATAAACACACAAAAAAACCACCAACACTACAAATAAAATAATGCTGATGGTTTTATAAAGCTGATGAAAATTATTTAAAAAACTATTTTGTACACAAAAGCGTAGTTACCATTTTTTGTTTTTGAAGGTTGTATAACCAAACCATTTTTTGTTTGTTCCCAAACAATTTTTTGGTTAGTACCCAACATTTCTATTTTTTTTATTTGATGTTTTGTGTTTGCTAATGATTTTATAAAAACCTTATCCTTAGGCCAATCTAAAACTATAGCATACAGTATACCATCTTTTGTTGTAAACCTAATGTCTTTTTCTGTGTTGTCTTTATTTTTATGCTCGCTTAAATGCCCTTCTACAACCTCCGATGGGCCTTCTCCAAAAACCTCCCAAGTTCTTGTACCATATATAGCTTCTCCGTTTACTTTTAACCAAGCTCCCATTTGCAGCAAACGTTCTTTAACTTCTGCAGGAATTTCTCCTTTTGCAGTTGGTGTAATATTTAATAAAACTGCTCCGTTTTTACTTACTACATCTACCAAAAAATCTATAAGTCTGTTTGTAGATTTGTATTTAGGATTTTGAATATGGCTCCAAGATTTCCAGTCTATTGAGTCGTCTGTTAACCAAGTAAAGTCTTTTTTATCACTCATTCTAGAACGTTCTAAATCTAAAACTGCAGAGCCAACTGCTAAATCTTTAAATTTATAGGTTACTACAACTTCCTTATTATTTTTTAATCCTTGGTTGTAAAAGTTTGCTAAAAATTGTTTTCTGTAATCTTCATCAATAATATCCATTTTATTATCAAACCAAACAATATCAGGGTCATACTTAGTAGTTAACTCTGTAAGTCTGTTTAACCACTCTTCATTAAATGTTTTGTTAGGTAAAGGGTTTGTAGGTTTATCTGCCATAACAAAAGTGCCCTCTGGAACTTTAGGCCCATACAACCCCTTATATTTTAAATTAGCAGCATCTGTAGTTTTATCCCAAGTTGGGTACCAAGCGTATAACCAATGCCTGTGGTAAGTAGTAATAAATTTTAAACCACGAGCCTTTATAGCTTTTTCCATAGCACCAACAACATCTATTTTAGGTCCTTTATCTTTAGCATCCCAGGTGGTTAATTTACTATCCCACATTGCAAAACCATCTGCGTGTTCTGCTATTGGACCAGCAAATTGTGCTCCTGCATTTACAAATAAATCTGCCCAAGCATCTGCATTAAACTTTTCTGCAGTAAACATTGGTATAAAATCTTTATAACCAAAAGTATCTAAACTACCATACGTTTTTTTATGGTACTTGTTAATAGGGTGCCCATCTACATACATCCACCTAGAGTACCACTCATTTTTATATGCAGGCACTGTATATGGCCCCCAATGAAAGTAAATTCCAAATTTTAGGTCCTTATACCATTCTGGCACATTATACTGCTGTAAAGACTCCCAGTCTGCAGTATATTTTAGGCTCTTATTAGGTATTTCTGTTGTTACTTTTTTACTGACACAACCTGTAAAAAGTAACACTAAACAAGCTTTTATAAAAATTCTGTTTTTCATAGTAGGTTAAATAACTTGGAGATTACATTCCTAATACTATTTTAGGAGCATTGTTACTGTTATAGCCTTCCAAATCTTTTTGTTTTATATTGGTTTTCCAAACATAAGCATATTTTAAGTTCTTCATTTTAGAAAACACTCGTAAACTTTTAGCTGTAATATTAGTTTCAAATAAATTAACTGATGTCATTTTTTGTAGGCTTGTAAGATACTCTACAGCATTATCTGATATTGGGTTTTTACCAAGCTTTAACTTTTGAATGTTTGTAAATTGACTTATCACTTTTACATTTTCATCTGTTATCCCATTACTTTCTAAAGATAACCATATGATGTTTTCTTTTATAGGTAACAACTTTTCTAATTTATTATGAAGCTGATCTTTGGTTACTTCTTGTATTGTATTGACATCTAAAACTACCTCAAATAAACTAGAATCAAACACTAGCTCTCTTAACCTAAAACCTTCTTTTTCTATACTTGCTATTAACTGTTCACTTACTTTAGTTACCGTAGGCAATGCCTCCGAAGAGTTACTATTAGTAAGCCCCAACATAGTGCTAGCAATTGTGGTTATATTTTCTGGTGTTTCTACATTAGCTACTTTGGTTTTAAAGCCAGCGTTAGAGCTATTTATCCAATAGGTAATAATAGCAATTTCCTCATCAGTTAAGGGGGGTTTTCCTTCCGGAGGCATAAAATCTTTGCTATGAGGGTCTAGTAATACTCTTTTTACCAGTTCAGATTTGGTAGCACTACCAGGTACTAAAACAGGACCATTTTTTCCTCCACTATGTATAGAAACACTGTCTACCATAGACAAACCTCCCTTTTTTTTGCTCTGGTTATGACAGCTAATACATTTATTATCTAAAATTGGAGCCACTAAATGTCCGTAAACCTCAGCTTCTTCTAAATTTGTAACTGCTGCTAATTCTGTTTTTTCTTCTTTGTTAAAAGGTAAGTACTTTACTAGATAATCACTACCGTGAGTAAGGTTACCACCATAATGCCCTGTTACACTTATTACAATAACTAATAAAGTAAGAGCCGCTATATTGGGTTGTAATTTTTTATAGTTTGATAATTTTATTTTTTCAATTCTAATTAACCAAGCTACAAAGGCTAGTACTGTTGTTACAACACCAAACCAAAAGTGAGAATCCAACGCATTTTCATCATAATCTCCACTTAGTGATAACATATAACCTAAAATACAAGCTACCAATGCACTTACACCTCCTAAAAACAATGCTAAAGGAATAGCCGTTGTTAATACAGGATTTTTTTTAACTCTGCTAAAAACCTCTAATAAAAAGGCAAATACTAAAAAACCTATTGGTAAATGCACCACAAGTGGATGAAACCTACCTAAAAATAATACAATATCTGGGACACTATTTTCCATACTAAACTTATAATTTTAAACGCGCTCTAATTTTATTGGAGCCGTTTTATTAGCATTCCATTGGCAGATATACAAATTTTTATCTTCATCTACACATACATCATGACCGTGTAAAATGGGTTTATTTTTTAGTTGATATGATTTTTGAAGAGCTCCGTTTTTGTACTCTGGAGCAGTACCTCCCGGATTAGAAACCACTTTATCACCATCTAAAATAGTTACAAAACCAGTATGGTCTTTCCAGTTTGTTTTTCCAACTTTGGGCTGAGACCAGCACACACCTGCATACAAGTTAGTATCATCAAAAACTGGTCTGCATACTTGCATATTGGGTAATTTTAATGTTTTAACGTACGTGCCATCTAAGGTAAACCATTTAAAACACTGCTCATTTCTTGAGGTACACACAACCATAGGGTTGTTTTTATCTCTGTAATCTATAGCAACACCGTGTGCGTTTTGCAAATTGTAATTTTTATTGGGGTTGTTATGTCCTCCCCAACGCCTAATAAATTCTCCTTTATAATTGTATTGCAAAATATAATCTTGTCCGTAACCATCTGCCACATAAATATCTCCGTTAGGACCTATGGCTATTTCGGTTGGACAAAAATTTTCTCCAGGCTCATAAACTCCTATTGTTTGCGGATGACCAATATCAAAAATAACTTTACCATCTGTGGTTGTTTTTGTTATTCTTCCATTATGCTTAACCCATTTTCCTGTTTTATTTAAATACCAACCAGAATCTGCTAAAAACAAAAAATCCTCACCACCCTCATTAGATATTTTAAGTCCGTGACCACCAGGGTAAGCTGTTCCCCAAGCATCTAAAACCTTACCAGATTTATCAAAAATTATAATATTATTTTTGGTATGGTCACCTATCATTATTAACCTTCCTTTACTGTCCATTTCCATTTCATGGCAATTTAACAAAGGAGTATGCACTGCACTTATTTGTGCCCAATCATTATTTACTTTATACGTATAATCTCCGTGGCCTAAAATAGTTTGGTTAGGCTTGTTTTTTTTAAGAATTGAAAAACCGATAGATGGCGTAGCTGTAACAGCTGCACTAGCTAGAGCTGTATTTTTTATAAAATTTCTTCTAGAAGACATTTATTTGGTTATTTAGGTTAATAAATCTTTTACAACATTACCATGTACATCTGTTAAACGGTATCGTCTACCTTGGTGCTTAAATGTTAAGCGTTCATGGTCTATACCAAATAAATGTAAAAGTGTTGCATGAAAGTCATGTACATGTACAGGATCTTTTACAACGTTGTAACTAAAATCATCTGTTTCTCCATAAGTAAAACCTGGTTTAACACCGGCTCCTGCCATCCACATTGTAAATGCCTTTGGATGGTGATCTCTACCATAATTTTCTTTGGTTAATTGACCTTGTGAGTATACTGTACGGCCAAACTCTCCTCCCCAAACAACCAAGGTATCATCTAACATACCTCGTTGCTTTAGATCTTTTATTAATGCTGCAGTTGGCTGGTCTGTTTTTTTAGATTGACTTTTTACACCTCCTGGACAGTAACTATGTTGATCCCAACCCTGATGGTATAGTTGTACAAACTTTACGCCTTTTTCTAACAGTTTTCTGGCCATTAGGCAATTTGCTGCATAAGTACCAGGATCTCTACTGTCTTTACCATACATTTCAAAAATTTTATCTGGCTCATCAGACAAGTCTGTTACCTCTGGCACAGAAGTTTGCATTTTAAATGCCATTTCATACTGAGACATTCTTGCTTGTATTTCTGGGTCTCCGTAAGCATCAGTTTGTAAACTATTTAAATCTTTTAAATAATTTAGCATATGTCTACGGTCATTACCATCATAATTTTCTGGATCACTTAAGTACAATACGGGATCTTTACCAGATCTAAACTGTACCCCTTGGTGTTCTGTTGGTAAAAAACCATTACCCCACAAAGCCGCTTTTAAAGGTTGGCCTTTACCATTTTTAGAAACTAAAGTTATAAACGTTGGCAAATTTTCATTGTCTGATCCTAAACCATAGCTAAGCCAGGATCCAATAGATGGCCTACCTGGCAACTGGTTACCTGTTTGCATAAAAGTAACTGCTGGTGTATGGTTTATTTGGTCTGTCTGCATTCCTTTTATAAAGCATAAATCATCTACAACCTCAGACAAATAAGGCATTGCATTACTAACCCAAGCTCTAGACTCTCCGTATTGCTTAAACGTAAACGAAGATGGCGCTATAGGTAACGTACTTTGGTTGCCACTCATACCAGTTAACCTTTGTCCGCCTATAATAGACTCTGGTAACTCTTTACCAAACATATCTGTTAGTTTAGGCTTATAGTCAAACAAATCCATTTGTGATGGACCTCCACTCTGAAACAAGTAAATAATTCTTTTTGCTTTTGGTAAATGGTGAGGTAAACCAAGCCTGTTTTTGTTATACGTATTTAATATATCTTCTGCAGAACTATTCTTATTTATAGACGCAAACATTTTATCTGCTCCTAACAATGTTCCTAAAGCTAAAGCACCTATACCTAAAGATGTCTTTTTTAAAAAATCTCTTCGGTCTACTTGTTTCTCTAGTTCTTGTAAATCTTTATTAACAGATTTTATTTTTTGGTGATGATTATTACACATAATATATCTTTAAAAAAATGGTCTATTTATCTTTTAGTAATTGTTGCATCTGCATTCATTATTGTACTAGCTACAACGGCATTTGCTGCTACCAGAGCTTTGTTATCTGTGTCAGACAATTTAAAAGCCCCTGTTTGTAACCAACCTTTTGCTTTATCTAAATTGGCACTAAATTTCTCGTATTCAGATTTTTGCAAATTAATTAGTAGTTTTAGTTCATTTTGATTGGCATTTCTTCCTGTAAGCCTTAAAAAGGCTAAGTTAACTGCCTCTTTTTCATCTTTTATTTCAGACATTTTTTTACCTAACACCCTAGATGCTTCTATGTATGTAGGATCATTAAGAACAACAAGAGCTTGTAATGGTGTATTTGTTTTTTGTCTACGAGAAGAGCATAAATCTCTAGTAGGAGCATCAAAAGTTGCAATAGTTGGGTTTGGTACAGAGCGTTTCCAAATGGTATACATACTTCTTCTGTACAAACCTTCTTCCCCGTCTTGCACATACTCATCACTATTTACTTTCCATAATCCTTTAGGCTGATAAGGTTTTACGCTTTCTCCTCCAATTTTTTTGTTTAGCAAACCAGATGCTAACAAGGCATTATCTCTTAACATTTCTCCAGATAACCTTGAAGACGGACCGCGAGACAACCATTTATTTTCTACATCTACAGCCAATAACTCTTCAGATATTACAGAGCTCTGCTGGTATGTGTTTGTTAGCATTATAGTTTTAAGTAGTTTTTTTACATCCCAACCAGACTCTACAAAACTAACCGCTAACCAATCTAACAATTTAGGGTGCGTAGGCAGGTTTCCTTGGTTACCAAAGTCTTCTGAACTTAACACAAGACCTCTTCCAAATAAATTTTGCCAATACCTATTTACCGTTACTCTGGCAGTTAAAGGGTTGTTTTTATCTGTAATCCACTTGGCTAAACCTAACCTATTTTTAGGCCAGCTATCATTCCATTGCAATATATCTTCTGGCACATTAGGAAAAACAGAATCTGTAGGAGAATCATAATTACCACGATCTAAAATATAGGTTTGTCTTGGCGTTTTACGCTCTTTCATTACCATAATCTGCTTAACAGGGTCTATACTATCTACTAGAACAAGTCTGTCTTTTTCTAATTTTTTTAGCATAGCAGTGTAAGACTCAGAGTTGGTATGTAGGTAATATTTTAATAGTTTATCTTTTTCTGCATTAGATAAATTAGCAAAGGTTTTATTTTTAAGTGTTTTAAGTTTTTCTGTATCTGCAATTTGCAACACTTCAATTTCACTTAATTCTTTATTATAAACCAGTAAATCATCTACAGTGGCTCCGCCAATACCTTTACCTCTCCATACTGCTCCTATACGCAAACCTGGTTCTAGTTTTTCACTCTCTGGCCCGTATAATCTTATCTCATGAAATACAATATCTTTATATAAATTATCATAAACAGTTTTTGTTTTTTGTTTTTCTCCATCTACATAAATAGCTACCCCGTCTGCTTTGCTAGAGCCATCATAGGTCATAGTAAGTTGTATCCATTTTTCCTTTGGCACATTATTTAATGACTCTATTACTATGGCATTATCTGGATATACATGGGCTAGTAAAGCCTCTAGTTTATTGTTTTTTATTTTTAAATGATACCCTCTAAAACTGTGTAACTCTGGGCTATTCATTTTATGAAAAATAACTCCCTCTTCTAAATCTTTTGGTATAAATACTTTTATACCTATACTAAATGGCTGATTTCTTTGGTAAATACCAATTTTATCTAAATCTAACCAAGTATCTCCATTCATAAACAAACCATTACCACTAGCTCCTTTTTTGTAAATAGGTTTTTCATTATCTACAAATTGCTGGCGCATTCTTATATTATTTTGTCTGTTACCACCTATAGCATTTGTTATTTTTGGAGTATTAAAATTAAAAGAGGCCACCAAACCAGTTGGTGCTGGCTGCAATGGTATTTTTTGATGACTATTATTAGCTAACCATTTGTTTGCTTTTGTGGTTTCATTTTGTGCAGTTTGCGCTACTTTATTTTCTGTAGTATTTACAATTTTTTCTAGATAAGCAATTACCCCTTCTTGCTCTTTAGTTGGCAACATCATTGCAGGAACTGGTGTAGCTAAATCCCAAGGAATTAAGCCGGTTTCATCTATATTGTTAAAAAAACTATACATTTCATAATAGTTTTTTTGCGAAATAGGGTCATACTTATGGTCATGGCATTTTGCACAAGCGTAAGACAAGCCTAACATACCTTGTGTTACTGTAGCGGTCCTATCTGCAACATACTCAGATCTAAATTCTTCATCTATAATACCACCTTCTAAATTTTGCGGATGCAGTCTGTTAAAAGCTGTTGCTATTTTTTGTTCTGTTGTTGGATTATCAAATAAATCTCCTGACAATTGCCAAGTTAAAAACTCATTATATGGCATATTTTCATTAAAAGATTTTATTACCCAATCTCTCCACGGAGAAGTATCTCTATACCTATCATTACTATAACCGTGAGTATCTGCATATCTAGAAACATCCATCCAATCTAATGTCATTTGCTCTCCAAAATGAGGAGATGCTAATAACCTATCTATTTGTTTTTCAAAAGCATTAGTAGAAGTATCATTTATAAAATTTTGTATTTCTTGCTGTGTTGGCGGTAAACCTGTTAGGTCTAAAGAAGCCCTACGGAGTAACATATGCTTATTTGCTTTTTTAGAAGGTAAAAGGTTTACTTCTTCTAATTTTGCAAGAACAAAATTATCTATAGAATTTGCCGCTAAATTAGGCTCTTTAATTTTTGGTACAACTGGCTTTTCTGGCTTAATAAATGCCCAATGATCTTTATACTCAGCTCCGTCTTCAATCCACTTAATTAAAACAGCTTTTTCATAATCTGTTAAGGTTAAATGAGAACTAGGTTCTGGCATTATTAACTTAGGATCATCTGTCATTATTCTATGAAAAAACTCGCTTTTGTTTAAATTACCTGGAGTAATTGCAAATTTTCCTGGAGTCTCTGTTAATTCTGCATAAGCAAAACTAGCCTCATGTAATTGTAAGCCACCTTTTATGTTTCCTTTATCTGGACCATGGCACAAATAGCATTTATCAGACAAAATTGGTTTTACATGCTGATTAAAATCTACTTTTTCTGGTAAGTTGTTATATTCTACAGCAACCAACTCTGGTAAGTCTGGGCCTCCACAAGAACACAATAACAAAAAAACACCACCTATAATTAACAGTATCTTATTTTTTAACATAAAATTTGACGATTATTTAATATTTCAAAAATAAAATAACTTGTAGCCATTTTATTGACCAAATCAGCTTATAAAATATACATTTCCGTTATGTTCAGTTTTTATCTAGTGATATAATCTACTAAAATTTGCTATTTTAGTAGAGATTTAAGTAGTTGTTTAGAAAAGTGTCTAGTTTTAGAAAAATACTAAATCAGCTATTTTAGAAGAATAAGTACTAATTATGATAGAAATTCTACAATCTTTAAGGTTAACTTTACTTAACACTGGCTATGCTAAATTAGGTACATCATGGAATTTTGACAATGTTATTAGTCCGTTTACCAGAATGTATTACATTACAAAAGGCACTGCTAAAGTGTACCATAATGATGGAGTTTACATTTTAAAGCCTGGCTACATATACTTAATTCCTAGCTATACTTATGCTAGGTATATTTGTGAGGATTACCATGAGCAATATTACATTAGTTTTTTAGAGGAAATTAATAATGGCTTGTCTATATACAATTTTAAAAATTTTGAATACGAAGTAAAAGCAGATGAAAAAAGCTTGTATTATTTTAAAAGATTGGTTGACTTAAATGCCAATAGGGAAATTAAAAATAGTGATCCTAAAACGTATGATAATAGACCTACACTATTAGACTTTATTAAACAAAATGAAAATTTAACCACAAAAGAGTTTATAGAAACCCAAGGAATATTAAATATATTAATATCAAAATTTATAACAAATAATAAACTCCCTAAAGAAATAAACCTAACCAACTCTAATTTAAACCAAATACTAAACTACATTAATAAAAATCTTCATTTACCAATTACTATAGATGAGCTTGCTAATAAGTGCCATTACAGTACAGATTATTTTTCTAAGTTATTTTTACAAACCTATGGTATTAGACCTAATAAATACATACAAACCAAAAGAATAGAGCGTGCGCAACTACTGCTATTAACCACAAACGACTCTTTAGAAGAGGTGGCACAAAAGGTTGGTTTTGAAAACGTATCATACTTTTCTAGATCTTTTAAAAAGCATACAGAAAAAACACCTGCTTCTTTTAGAAAGGAGCAGGTGAATATATAAATATAATAAGGTATTATGTATTAAAATTTACGTTCTTTTCTACCACGCATTTTATTAGCTTCTTTGTCTTTTAAAAACTTTTCTTTTACTGGATCCCAATCTAAATCTCTGCCTAAATTATACGCAATATTAGCAATATTACATACTGTTGCAGAACGGTGACCTGTTTCTACATCACAAATAGGTTGAGTTCTATTTTTTATAGAAGTAATCCAATCTTGGTAGTGATTCCCTTTTGTGTCATACAACTTAGTATCTGATGTTGTTAACTCTGCATTTACTAAATTTTTAGGCGTAGTTTCAAAATAGCTACGGCTAATATCCATAGTACCTTTAGACCCTATAAAACGTACACCCCAACCTCTACCAAAGTCTTGGTGTATCATTTCTACTCCATTATCATAATACATTTTTAAACCTCTAACAGCTGTTTTATCTGTTGGCGGAACATACTTTACAGGTCCAGACCTATCCATACCTAATGCCCATTGTACAATATCAAACATATGTGCACCCCAATCACAAAGTATACCACCACCTACTTCTTCATAAAGTCTCCAGTCTGGCCAAAAATCAACATCGTTACGAGATGGTGCTAATCTGTGGTTATATTCTAATAATGGGGCAGGTCCGCACCAATTGTTCCAATTTACCTCACTTGGTAGTGTTTCTGCTTTTAAATTGTATGGTACTGCTGGGTCTCCTACATTTACCAATACTTGTTTTATATCTCCCAGGTAACCATTTCTAACAAGTTCACAGGCTCTTCTAAAATTTTTGTTAGAACGTTGCATACTACCAGTTTGCAATATTTTACTTGTTTTTTTTGCTATTTTAACTAGATCTATACCCTCATTAATATTATGAGTTAAAGGTTTTTCACAATAAACATCTTTACCCGCTTTCATAGCATCTATAGCTTGTATTGCATGCCAATGATCTGGTGTTGCAATAACTACGGCATCTATATCATTACGGTCTAACAACTCATTGTAATTTGTGTATGTAGTTACTCCGTTGTAACTATTTTGGTTTCTTTTGTCTGCATAAATTTTATTTACAGCACCTTTAAACCATTCGTTTTTTGTAGACCATACATCACAGGCTGCTATAATTTGGGAATTTGTAGCACCCACAAAATTATTTGCTAAACCTCTACTTTGTTTTCCTAATCCTATAAAACCTATATTAACTCTGTCACTTGGAGCAACAAATCCTCTACCAAAAATATGCCTTGGTAATATAGTAATGGCTCCGGTTGCTAAAGCTGTTTTTGTAATAAAGCCTCTTCTGGATACTTTGGTGTTTATTTTTGTTTTTTTAATGTTGCCTGAGTCTTTCATTTTATAAGGTTGCTTATTTTAGTTAAAAAAGGTTTATCTCTAAATTTAAAATATTTACTTCAATAAAATTAGTAATACTATAATTTGTCTAGTAATAGAAGTGTTTAAAATTGTAGCACAAATGGTTAATTTTAAATAAAATAGACAAAAAAAATCCGAAAACACTAGGCTTTCGGATTCTTAAACTGATTTTTACTTGTACTATTTTTTTTCCTGAAGTATTGTTATTAATTCTAAAGGGCTAGATACATAAGTTGTTCTTTCTTCAAAATATTTTTCTTTTAAATTTATAGGATTACCAGCTACCAATAAATGTGCACTTGTATTACTTAATATTTCTTCTATTTTGTCTTTTACCTTGTCTGGTATTGTTGTAATAAACATTGTTAGCATTAATTTAGGCTGTACTATTTCTTGTACAGACTTTAAATTTTCAAGCGGCACGTGTTGCCCTAAGTAATAAACATTCCACCCCAAATCTTTTGCTATGTACTGTGCCAGTAACAAACCTATTTCATGATGTTCATTTTCAGGTAAAAACAATACTATTTTAGATGCACTTTCTTCTGGCAATGATAAATTATCAATAGCCGATACTACTTTTTGTCTTATTAAGTTAGACACAAAATGTTCTTGAGCAGGCATTACTTTATCTATACCCCAAAGCACACCTATTTGATTTAAAAAGGGGTAAATTAGGTCTGAAACTGTTTGTAAAAGCCCTTTATTTAGGATGTGAGCATCTAAAATTTTCACAAATTCTCGCTCATTCATTTCTAACAAACATAACATTAGCGCCGTAAGCACATCACCATCTATAGGCTTTAATAAAACTTCAGTTACATTGGCATGCAACTCATCATTAGACATCTTGTCTATCTTAGAAATTTTAAAACCATTTCTATGTAAAATACTTACATTAAGCAGTTTACGTAATAACTCATCTGTATAATATCTAATATTAGTATCGGTACGTTTAGGCTGTACAAAGGTGTATCTGCTCTCCCACTTTCGTAAAGTGTGTGCATTGATACCAGTTAGTGTGGCAACCTGAGACATTGAATAACTACCCATTTGTTTACTTATTTACTGTTTGCAAAAATAACTCAAAAATAGACTCAAACCATATTTTGTCTAATTTTTTATTCTTTTTACTAGACATTTTAAAATATTTTAATACATTTGTCTAACAATAACCTTATAAAAGTTAGACAATATGAAAATTAAAATTTATTTTTCGGCATTACTTCTATTCTTATTTACGTTTACATCTTGTAATGATGATGATGACACACCCCAAGAAAAAGAAGCACAATTAAACATTGTAGAGACGGCATCTAGCACAGATGCGCTTAGCTCTTTGGTTGCTGCATTATCAAAATCAGACGAGAGTCCTAACTCAGATCTTATTTCTGCATTAAGTGGTAACGGACCATTTACAGTATTTGCCCCTACAAATGATGCATTTACTGCTTTATTTGCTAGTCTAGACGGTTATTCTTCTTTAGATGATTTTGATACGGAAGAAGAAAAAGCTTTACTTGCTACTATTTTAAAATACCACGTTGTTGCTGGTGCCGCTGTTACGTCTAGCGACTTAACAGACGGACAAGTAGTAACTACACTGTCTGGAGAAGATGTATCTATATCTTTAAACAATGGTGTTTTTGTAAGTGATGCATCAGACGTAGATGCACAAGTTGTTACAGCAGATGTAGATGCTACAAACGGTATTGTACACGTTATAAATAAAGTATTATTACCACAATCTGTAATAGATGCTATTAATTTAGGAACATTGGTAGAAGTTGTTGTTGCTAGTGATGCATTAACTGTTTTAGAAGCTGCAGTTATAAAGGCTGGTTTAGTAGACACATTAAATTCTGATGGTCCATTTACTGTTTTTGCTCCAACTGATACTGCTTTTATTGCTCTTTTAGATATGTTAGGAGATGATTATACTTCTTTAGATGATTTTGATACTGATGAAGAAATACAATTATTAAAAGACATATTACTATACCACGTTATACCTGCAAAAGTTTTATCTACAGATTTAGCTGCTGGTGAAGTAAGTACTGCCTTAGCAGACAATACAATAGAAGTAGTTGATAATGATGGTACTTTTGTTATTGCTGATGCATCAGACATTAATGCAAACATTTCTGCTGTAGATATTATGGCATCTAATGGTGTTGCTCATGTTATAGACAAGGTATTGTTACCACAAGCTGCAGTAGATTTTATTGCAGATCAACAACCTACTATTGTAGAATTAGCAATAGCTACAGATGATTTATCATTATTGGTTGGTGCTTTACAACAAGCAGATGCTGGTTTGGTAGATTTATTAGGTACAGATGGTCCTTTTACTGTATTTGCACCAACTAATGCTGCTTTTGCTGCATTATTAGATGAGTTAGGAGATGATTATAACGAGTTATCAGATTTTGATACCGAAGATGAAAAAGCAATGCTAGCTACAATATTAAAATATCATGTTGTTGCTGGTACAGCTGCTTTTTCTACAGATTTAAGTAATGAGCAAATGATTACTACTGCACAAGGTGAAGACGTAACAGTTAACCTAACAAGAGGCGTATTTATACAAGATGCGACTGAAACTGATGCGACTGTTACTACTGCAGATATTGAAGCTAAAAACGGTGTAATTCATATAGTAGACAAAGTATTGTTACCACAAGAAATTGTTGATGCATTACAACCTAATATAGTAGAACTTGCAATTGCTACAGACAACTTATCATTATTGGTTACTGCATTGCAACAAGCAGATGCAGGATTGGTAGAGTTATTAGGTACTGAAGGTCCTTTTACTGTATTTGCACCAACCAATGCAGCATTTGAAGCTTTATTAGATGATTTAGGCCCGGACTATACAAGTTTAGCAGATTTTGACACAGAAGATGAAAAAACGCTTTTAGCTAACATACTTAAATACCATGTTGTTTCTGGTGCTGCTGTATTATCATCAGACCTAACAGACGGACAAATGGTAACTACTGCACTAGGCCAAGATGTTACAGTTAACCTAACTGGCGGTGTATTTATTACAGATGCAACCAGTAGCAATGCAGAGGTAACTACTGCAGATGTAGAAGCTAGCAATGGTGTTGTACACATCATAAACAAAGTGTTAATGCCAGACACTCATTAACATAAAATTAGATTAACCTGTTGGTTGGGTTAATTTGGTTGTTGTACCGGTGATGTAAAAATCACCGGTTTTTAATATTATATTTAAAAACAAATAGTATCTTAGGAAGATACTTGTTAATAGTTTATGAAAAAAGTAATTATTATAGGCTCTGGTTTTTCATCACTATCTGCTAGTTGCTACTTAGCAAAAGCTGGTTATGATGTTACTATGTTAGAGAAAAACACAACTACTGGCGGTAGAGCTAGACAACTAAAAACAAACGGTTTTGTTTTTGATATTGGCCCTACATTTTATTGGATGCCAGATGTTTTTGACAAGTTTTTTGCTGACTTTAATAAAAAAACAAGCGATTATTACCAGCTAGACCAACTAAACCCTGCTTACCAAATTTATTTTGGTAAAAACGATGCTATTTCAATTTCTGAAGATTTTAATGAAACAAGAGATACTTTTGAAAAAATAGAACCTGGTAGCGGTAAACAATTAGAACGCTTTATTAACAAAGCTCGTATTAATTATGATATTGCTATAAAAAAACTAGTATACAACCCTGGTGAAAACATCTTTGAAATTATAAACCGTAAAACAATTACCAAATTGTACGAGTTTATACTTACTATAAAAAATCAGGTATCTGGTTATGTAAAAAATGATAAGCTACGTAAAGTATTAGAATTTCCTGTTTTATTTTTAGGCGCTAAGCCAAGTAATACACCATCATTCTATAATTTTATGAACTATGCAGACCTTAAACTTGGTACTTGGCACCCACAAGGAGGTATGTACAAAGTTGTTGAAGGTATGCAAACATTAGCACAAAGTTTAGGTGTAAAAACCATTACAGATAGCCCTGTTTTAAAAATTGATATACAAAACGGCAAAGTAAAAGGTGTAGAAAGTAAAAGTGGGTATCTAGAGTGTGATGTTCTTTTAAGCGGTGCAGATTATCACCACACAGAAACTTTACTACCTGAACAATATAGACAATACACAGAAAGTTACTGGGACAAAAAAATATTTGCTCCTTCTGCCCTATTATTTTTTGTTGGTTTTAATAAAAAAATTGAAGCTGTAAATCATCATACATTATTTTTTGATACTGATTTTGAAGAGCACGCGAAAACAATTTACGATACTAAAGAATGGCCTAACAAGCCCTTGTTTTATGCCAGTTTCCCTAGTAAAACAGATATTACTAGCGCTCCAGAAGGCAAAGAGGCCGCTATATTTTTAGTACCTATTGCCCCAGATATTGAAGACACTAAAGAACTAAGAGAACACTACTTTAATCAGATTATAGAAAGAGTAGAAAAACTAACAGATCAAAAATTAAAAGAAGATATATTATTTAAAGAATCTTATTGTGTAGACAATTTTAAAGACGATTACAATTCTTACAAAGGAAATGCATATGGATTAGCCAATACACTAATGCAAACCCATATTTTAAGACCTAAACTAAAAAGTAAAAAAGTAGACAATTTATATTTCTGTGGACAATTAACTGTTCCAGGACCAGGTGTGCCACCATCATTAATATCTGGCAAAGTAGTAAGTGAACTAATTTTAAAACATAGTAAATAATGAAAGCTCTGTTTGATTCCTCTAGCGTTAATTGTAGTAAATTAATAACCACAACTTATAGTACGTCATTTTCTATAGGTATAAAACTATTTGCACCATCTATAAGACCCGCCATATATGCTATTTATGGTTTTGTTAGGTATGCAGATGAAATTGTAGACACTTTTCATGATTATAATCAAGAAGAGCTTTTAAATGAGTTTGAAGAGGAGTACAGAAAATCTCTTGTCCGTAAAATAAGCCTTAATCCTATTATAAACTCTTTTCAAGAAGTTGTTTTAAAATATGATTTACAAGAGTATGTAGACGCCTTTTTAACTAGCATGCGTTTTGACCTTAACAAAACAGAATACAGCACAAGGGAAGAATATAACGAATATATTTATGGCTCTGCAGATGTAGTAGGTTTAATGTGTTTACGCGTTTTTGTTAATAATGACAATGAAAGATTTAACCACTTAAAAGAGTCTGCACAGTACTTAGGATCTGCTTTTCAAAAAGTAAACTTTTTAAGAGATTTTAAAGACGATATTAATGAATTAGGAAGATCTTATTTTCCTGAATTAAATACTAACACACTTACACATACTGCTAAAGACCGTATTTTAAAAGATATTGAAAACGATTTTTCTGAAGCTTACAAAGGTATTGTTCAACTTCCTTTAGAAAGCAGATTAGGTGTTTTTGTAGCATATAAGTACTACTCTAAATTACTTAACAAACTAAAAAAGGCAGATACTAGTAGTATTATGAACAGTAGAATACGTATTTCTAATCCGCTAAAGTTTTTAATTTTAACCAAAGCGTATATTAGATTTAAATTTAATATTATATAACGTAATTTCTTATAACTTTATAGTTTATTAGTAGTGACTTTTAAACATAGTTAATGAAATTATTTTTTCTCTTATTTGTTTTAATTTTTAACCAAACCACAGATTGTACAAGTTTGGAAAGTATTAGAAATACATTTCATACTATAAAAACTAATGATGATTTAAAGAAGTTTATAAAAAGTAGCAAACAAATTAATTGCTCTAAAGCTACACCATACATTGCCTCATGCACAATGAAAAAAGCTGAGTTTACAGTATGGCCCTTTAAAAAATTAGCGTATTTTAATGAAGGTAAAAAAACATTAGAAAATTACATCAAAAAATACCCAAACGATATAGAAGCAAGGTATGTGAGGTACTTAGTGCAAAACAACATCCCCAGTTTTTTAGGGTACAACACTAGAATTGCAGCAGATAAAAAATTCATTTTAGATAATTTAGATGCATCTGAATTACCTAAAAATTACAAAAAAGTAATTTTAAAAAATATAAATACAATAAGCCCAAATTAATGAAAATAGTACTTTTTACACTAGTTACAGTTGTTACATTTACTGTTATGGAAGTTATAACTTGGCTAACACACAAATATGTAATGCATGGTTTTTTATGGGTATTACATGAAGATCATCATCAGCCAAAATACCCACACCCTTTTGAAAAAAATGATTTGTTTTTTGTAATATTTGCGATACCTAGCATTGCCTTATTTTTCTTTGGTATTAGACCACAATTAAACGTTTTGTTTTTTATTGGTTTAGGTATTTTATTTTATGGCATTGCTTATTTTTTAATTCATGATGTGTTAATTCACCAACGTTTTAAATGGTTTAAAAAAACAAAAAACAAATATTTAATAGGTCTGCGTAAAGCACACAAAGTACACCACAAACACTTAGGTAAAGAACACGGAGAGTGTTTTGGAATGTTATATGTCCCAAAAAAATACCATAAACAATACAAACCTTAATGAAGCCCTTTTATTACCTACTTATAAATTTTGCTTGCATTAGTATACCTTTTATTGCTAGCTTTTACCCAAAACACGCTTTTTACAAAAAATGGGGTTCATTTTTTAAAGCGTGCATACCTGTTGCTTTATTTTTTATTGTTTGGGATTATTGGTTTACAGCTATAGGAGTTTGGGGGTTTAATAAAGATTACCTTAGTGGAATATTTTTTGGAGAATTACCTTTAGAGGAAGTTTTATTTTTTATAGCCATACCATATGCATGTGTTTTTACATACTTTGCCATATTATTTTTAATAAAAAATAATCCATTACAAAAAATTGAAAAATACATTACATTTACAATAATTGCTACTTGTTTAATTACCGCTTTATTTAATTTAGACAAGCTATACACGTGTACAACTGGTATTTTAGCCGTCCTTTTTTTAGTTTATTTGTACTATAAAAAAACAAACCTTAGCTATCATTATTTAACGTATTTAATAATTATACCATTTTTTTTAGCCAGTAATGGTTTGTTAACTGGCAGTTTTTTAGAGTCTCCTATTGTTTGGTATAACAATGCAGAAAATTTAGGTGTTAGAATAGGTACTATACCTGTAGAGGATTGTTTTTACGGACTTGTACTTATTTTTATGAATATTGAGTTGTTTCGTTACTTTAACAAACAAAATCAATAATTAATCTTCTATACCTTCTTTATATACTTTTAATGCTCTTTCCCTAGCTGCTTTATGCTCTACCATTGGCTGCGGATAATTAAACCCATCCAACTCAGGAATCCAATGCTTTACGTATTTAAAATCTTTATCAAACTTTTTTAATTGTGTTATAGGGTTAAATATTCTAAAATACGGAGCAGCATCACAACCAGTACCTGCTGCCCATTGCCAATTGCCGTTATTAGAGGCCAACTCATAGTCTAACAACTTTTTAGCAAAATAGGCCTCTCCCCACTGCCAATCTATTAATAAATGCTTACATAAAAAGCCAGCAGTAATCATACGCACTCTATTATGCATATACCCTGTTTTGTTTAACTGTCTCATACCGGCATCTACCATAGGATAACCTGTATTACCTGTACACCATTTTTCAAAATCTTCTTTGTTATTGCGCCACTTTATTCCATCGTATTTAGATCTAAAATTTTGGGTAACAACCTTTGGAAAATGAAATAAGATTTGAGTAAAAAATTCTCTCCAAACCAATTCACTTAAAAACACACTTTCTAAACCATCTAAGCCTCTAATTAATTTGCGTACACTTACGGTTCCAAAACGCAAATGTGGACCTAAATATGTTGTTATATCATCAGACGGAAAATCTCTTTTTTCTGCATAAATATCTAGATGCTCTAAATTGTATGGTTCTACCGTTATGTTTGATGCACTAAATCCTAAATTTTCTAATGAAGGAAAATCTACATTAAACTCTAATAATTTACCTTTAAAGTCACATTTCTTATCTTCAATTAGGTCTGGAGTAAATTTAGATAACCATTTATTTTTATATGGCGTATAAACCGTATATGGATCACCGTCATTCTTTAAAACATCATTCTCTTCAAAAATAACACTGTCTTTATAAGACTTAACCTTTATAGATTTATCGTTTAAAAATGAAGTTATTTTCTGATCTCTTTCTCTTGCATATGGCTCATAGTCTTTATTAAAAAAAACACGCTCTACATTGTGTGTACTTACTATTTTTTTCCAAGCAAGTTCTGGTGTTGTATGTAAGCATAGTACACCACTATTATATTCTTTTAAAGTTAAATTTATAGCTGATATAGTTTTATGTATAAACGTTACTCTTGCATCATCTGCATCTAGTTCATTTAAAATATTTTCATCAAAAATAAAAACAGGAAGTACGGGATTACCAGATTTTAATGCATTACACAGTGCCGTATTGTCTTCAATCCTTAAATCTCTCCTAAACCAAAAAACAGATATTTTATCACTCATAAAACTATAATTATGCTTGTATCAAAAATAAGGCCTATTAAGTAAAAAAGCTATTATATGCTAGGCTAATACAGAAACAAAAACACATAAAATTTCAAATTAAAAAGTTTATATATCTATAGCACATAGTTATATTTGCGCTATAAATTATTTTAACCAATGGCTACGTGGCGGAATTGGTAGACGCGCTACCTTGAGGGGGTAGTGTTCTTAAGAACGTGCTGGTTCGACTCCAGTCGTAGTCACAAAAAAAGCGCTTTTTATAAGCGCTTTTTATTTTTTCATCTATATTTTATTCTTTCAACAGCTTATCTAATAATTTACGTGTTTTTTCACTATTCCAATCTTTTGCTCCGGTTTCTTTAACTATAATTTTTCCAGATTTATTTAATACAAATGTTGTTGGAATTACAGTATGTTTAAGCTCTTGCGGTAACTTGTAATTAGAATAATACACATTAAAACTAAAATTGTTTTCTTTTAGGTATGTATTTACATTTTTTACTTTATCGCTTGCCAAAAAAATAAACTCTACATCATTTTTATAGTCAGTATATAACTTTTGTAAACTTGGCATTTCTGCAACACAAGGCGGACACCATGTTGCCCAAAAATTGATAAAAACTACTTTACCTTGGTAATCATTAAAATTAAAACTGTTTTCTTTAGCATCTACAAATTTCCAGTTATAATTTTGCAACACAATTTGCTCTTCTTGCTTTAGGGTATTTGGGTTACCTGAAAAAATTTGATTTGTAAAAACCTTTACTTTAAACCCTAACGGAGTAAATATTATGGCAACTATAAGTACATAAAAAGCAATATTAAATATTCTTTTTTTAGTAAAAGCCATTTTTACTCTTTTAAAAGGTTTTCTACAGTTTGGTATACAGTATTATTATCCCAATTAGATATACCTTCTTCATAAATCACAATATTGCCTTGTTTATCTATTACATAACTAGAAGGCACTTTTTCTGTATTTACAGCGTGTTTAGCATCAATAATTAAATATGTAACAGGAAAATTAAATTTTTTAAGCTGCATAAATTCTTCTACTACATCTTTTTCTTCATTAGTAATTATATAAAAGTCTATTTTACCTTTATAATCATTATAAAACTTTTGTATGGATTGTAGTTCGGCTTCACAATGAACTTTCCATGATGCCCAATTGTTTATAAAAATTACATTCCCTTTAGACTTTTTAAAGTTAAACAAGTTGTGATCTTCATCTTTTAAAACCCAGTCATAATCTGTTATTTTTTTCTGATTTTCTTTAGTAATAACAGAAGGAGCAGTTGCTACCATATTGTTTAAAAATATTTTCCCCATATGCCCTAAGGGAGTCCAAAAAAATGCTGCTATAAGAAGCATTATTAGAAGAGTAAAAACTGTTTTCTTTTTCATTTTATATTGTATAATTACCCCTAAAATATGAAGATAAATTCATATAAAAATAAAAACTCCCGAATTACTTCGGGAGTTTTCTTTTATTAAAACAAACTTGGCTTATGCCGCGTTTTCTTTTTTAATTACATTTAACGCAGAACCTTCTCTATACCAATCTATTTGAGGTTGGTTGTAAGTGTGGTTAAGCTTAATAACATCTTTGCTACCATCTGCATGAACTAACTCTAAAGTTAATTGTTTGTCTGGAGCAAATTCTGCTATGTCAATAAAGTTAAATGTATCATCTTCCTGTATTAAGTCATAATCTGCCTCATTTGCAAATGTTAAACCTAACATACCTTGCTTTTTAAGGTTTGTTTCATGAATACGTGCAAAAGATTTTACTATTACAGCCGCAACACCTAAATGTCTTGGCTCCATAGCTGCGTGCTCACGAGAAGATCCTTCTCCATAGTTATGGTCTCCCACAACTACAGATCTAACACCTGCAGCTTTATATGCACGTGCAGTATCTGGAACACCACCGAACTCACCTGTTAATTGGTTTTTAACAAAATTTGTTTTTTTGCCAAAAGCGTTAACAGCTCCAATTAAACAGTTGTTAGAAATATTATCTAAATGCCCACGGAAACGTAACCAAGGACCAGCCATAGAAATGTGGTCTGTTGTACATTTACCAAAAGCTTTAATAAGCAATTTAGCTCCCATTAAACTTTCGTCTTTAATAGGCGTAAATGGCTCTAATAATTGTAATCTTTCAGAATCTGGAGAAACTTTAACCTCTACACCAGAACCATCTTCATCTGGAGCTAAGTAACCAGCATCTTCTACATCAAAACCTTGTGGAGGCAACTCTATACCTAATGGCATATCTAATTTTACCTCTTCACCATCTTCATTAATTAATGTATCGTTCATAGGATCAAAATCTAAACGACCAGATATTGCTATTGCAGCAACCATTTCTGGAGAACCAACAAATGCGTGTGTATTTGGGTTACCATCTGCTCTTTTAGAGAAGTTACGGTTAAATGAGTGTACAATTGTGTTTTTCTCATCACCTTTAGCATCACTTCGGTCCCACTGACCTATACAAGGTCCACAAGCATTAGTAAATACTGTAGCTCCTAAGTTTTCAAAAATATCTAATATACCGTCTCTTTCTGCGGTAAAACGAATTTGCTCTGAACCTGGGTTGATACCAAAATCTGATTTTGGCTTAATTTTTTTATCTACAGCTTGTTTAGCTATAGAAGCTGCTCTTGTTAAATCTTCGTAAGAAGAGTTAGTACAAGAACCAATTAATCCCCAATCTACCTTTAAAGGCCAATCATTTTCTTTAGCTTTTTCTCCTAACTGGCCTACTGGTGTAGCTAAATCTGGAGTAAAAGGTCCGTTTAAATGAGGTCTTAATTCATCTAAATTAATTTCTATAATTTCATCAAAATATTGCTCTGGATTAGCGTAAACTTCTGGATCTGCAGTTAAGTGCTCTTTAACTTCATTTGCTGCATCTGCAACATCATTACGGTCTGTTGCACGTAAGTAACGCTCCATAGACTCATCATAACCAAATGTAGATGTAGTTGCTCCTACTTCTGCACCCATATTACAAATTGTACCTTTACCTGTACAAGAAAGGTTTTTAGCACCTTCTCCAAAATATTCTACAATTGCACCAGTACCACCTTTAACAGTTAAAATACCTGCAACTTTTAATATAACGTCTTTTGCTGATGTCCAACCAGAAATATTTCCAGTTAATTTAACACCTATTAATTTTGGAAATTTAAGTTCCCAAGCCATACCTGCCATAACATCTACAGCATCTGCACCACCAACACCAATAGCAACCATACCTAAACCACCAGCATTAACTGTATGAGAATCTGTACCAATCATCATTCCGCCAGGAAATGCATAATTTTCTAAAACTACTTGGTGAATAATACCTGCTCCTGGTTTCCAGAAACCAATACCATACTTGTTAGAAACAGACTCTAAAAAGTTAAACACCTCTGCACTTGTAGAATTTGCTACTTTTAAATCTGGTGCAGCACCACTTTTAGCTTGTATTAAGTGATCACAGTGTACTGTTGTAGGAACTGCAACTTTTGGCTTACCAGCTTGCATAAACTGTAATAATGCCATTTGTGCGGTGGCATCTTGACAAGCAATACGGTCTGGTGCAAAATCTACATAGTCTTTACCTCTTGTAAATTTAGTATTTGGATTACCATCCCATAAGTGAGAATACAATATTTTTTCTGAAAGTGTAAGTGGCTTTCCTACTATTTCACGAGCCATATCTACTCGTTCAGCCATACGGGCATAAACCCCTTTTATCATATCAATGTCAAATGCCATTCCTTTTAGTTTTGAGTTTAATTTATTGCAATTCCACAAAATTAATAAAATCTAAAGGGTAAACGAAAGAATTGGGCAACGATTAGTGTTATTTTGCTAAAAAAACAAAAAAATGCACTTGTAAAAATGAATGCATCATTTTTTACTTAAAATATTATCAAATTATCTACGAAAACGTTTGAAATTGATTTTTCTTTAATTAGAGCAATTTGGCAATTATTTGTTCTTCAGAAATATTTTCTGCTTCTGCCTTGTAGTTTTTAATTATTCTATGCCTTAATATACCTGTAGCAACAGCCTGTACGTCTTCTATATCTGGAGAAAATTTTCCGTTTACAGCTGCATGTGCTTTTGCTGCTAATATTAAATTTTGAGAAGCTCTTGGCCCCGCTCCCCAATCTAAATATTGCTTTACATAATCATTGGCTGTGTCTAGATTAGGTCTAGTGCTATTTACCAACTTAACAGCATATTCTACAACATTATCTGGCACAGGAATTCTACGTACCAAAAGCTGTACTGCTACTATTTCTTCTGCACTAAATAAGGCGTTAATTGTAGGTTTATTGTCTGATGTTGTTCGTTTAACAACCTCTATTTCTTCTGCTACAGATGGGTATTGTAATTCTATAGCAAACATAAACCTATCTAACTGTGCTTCTGGTAAAGGATATGTACCTTCTTGCTCTATAGGGTTTTGTGTAGCCAGCACAAAATAAGGAAGATCTAATTTGTAATGGTTACCAGCTATTGTTACAGCCCTTTCTTGCATTGCTTCTAAAAGAGCCGCTTGCGTTTTAGGCGGTGTTCTGTTGATTTCATCTGCCAAAATAATATTAGAAAAAATAGGACCTTTTATAAACTTAAAGTTTCTTTTTTCGTCTAATATTTCACTACCTAAAATATCACTAGGCATTAAATCTGGCGTAAACTGTATGCGTTTAAAATCTAACCCTAAGGTTTGGGCTATTGTGTTTACCATTAGGGTTTTTGCCAAACCGGGCACACCTACTAACAAAGAGTGACCGCCTGTATAAATAGATAGTAATATTTGATCTATTACTACATCCTGGCCCACAATTACTTTAGCAATTTCTTGCTTTAGTGCGTGGTGTTTTTCAACTAAATTTTTAACAGCAGTTACGTCTGACATAAAGTTCTACTATTTTTTAAACCAGTTGTTTTTAAACTCGCAATCTTTATTGTCTTTATTAATACTTACATAAGTATCATTAATATGCTCAACCATCCATTCCTGTATAGCATCTACTCTTTTTTGCGTTAATGCTAACTCCTGAATCTTAGTATAATCTTGTGCAAAATCTGCTACGTGCTCATCATACCTATTGGTAATCTTCATTATCTTATACTTTTTTGCACCACCCTGTTGCTCTACCTCTAAAATAGGCATAGAGATTTCATTATCTTTAATATCCCTAACTTGGTTATACAACTCTGGTTGCATTTTAGTAAGCTCAAACTTGGTACTAAAATCTTGTGGGTTTCTTAATTGCCCACCTTCGTATTTTGTTTCTTTCTGATCAGAAAAATTTAAAGCAGCTTCTGCAAATGTAAGCTCACCATCTAAAATTCTCTGTCTTATTTTCTCTAATTCTAACCTAGCTTCTTCAAGTCTTTCATCAGATATTTTAGGCGCCATAAGAATATGCCTTACATCTCTTTCCTGACCTTTAATTTTTTCTAAGTAAATAATATGAAACCCATACTGTGTTTCAAAAGGTTCAGAAACTTCACCCTCTTTTAAACTAAAAGCAACATCTTTAAATTCTTTTACAAAGTTAGTTTCCTTTTTAATTTTATAAAAACCTCCATTAGACCTAGATCCTTCATCCTCAGATGAAATAATTGCTTTAATTTTAAAACTAGAACCACCTACTAAAACATCTTCTCTTATTTTATTAAGTTTATCTATTACTTTTTGTTTTTCTTCCTCACTAGCTTCTGGTTGCTTTACAATTTGTGCAATCTCTAACTGTGCACCAAAAACTGGTCTTTCCTCTTTTGGTATTTTTTTATAAAACTGCCTTACTTCTTCTGGAGTAATTTCTATTTCTTCAATAATTTTTTGTTGCATTTTTTCAGACAACATTCTTAGCTTATTAATTTTAAAAAGATCTTCTCTTAATGCTTCTTGAGAATCTTTTTTGTAATACTTAAGTAACTTTTCCATAGAACCTATTTGCCCTACTAAGCTTTGTATTTGTCTCTCACTAGTTGCGTTAACTTCATCATCAGAAACCAGTAAACTATCTTGTACAGCTTGGTGCGCGTACAAACGGTCTTCCATTAATTTACCTAAAAGACCACATTTAGTTATATCATCTTCAGAAACACCTTGACTACGTAAATCTATCAATGTTTTTTCTATATCAGAATCTAGTATAACATAATCCCCCACAACGGCAGAAACACCATCTAATTTTATTCTTTTAAAGTTAGATTTTATAGTGTCTTGTGCTATTTGCACAACATCTTCTATTTGCTCTTGTTCTTGCATTGCATTAGCTGTAAAGGTTACAGTTAATAACATTGCTAGTAAAAAAGTAATGTTGTTATTCTTGTTTTTCATATGTCTCAAATTCCTTATTTTTAATAGCTTCATCTATAATATCTACCTCTAATTTTCTTAGGTACTCTAATCTTCTTCGGTTTAGTAAAACACGTTTAATTGTTGGTGTAATGTACTGTAAGGGTGCAGGCTGGTTTTTATCAATCATATCCACAACCTTGGTCAAATATACCCCTAATGAATCTTGCATCTCAAAAAATTGTGCTTTTTTTAAGTATTGCTGTTCATTATCTGATGTTAATGGTGGTATTTCACTCTTTAACCTAGAGGCTTCTACCCAAACAGAATCGTTAAAATTAACTTTTCTAAATTGTACACTAATAGAATCTAAATACATACGGTCTTTTTCTGTAAACCCTTTTAGTTTTTCTATTACTGCAGATTTATTTAAAAATTGAGGAGGCAGCTCTACATAACGTACCCGAACAATTTTCTCGTTAAGTTTAAAGTTCTCTTTTTCTTTTTGGTAAAAAGCGTTTAACTCTTCATTAGTAATAACAGTATCTTGCTCTTTTTGCACTAAAGCTTCCTTGTAAGCTCCTGTATACAAATCTGTTTTATAATTTGCTACAAGTCTATCAAACTCTGCCAACTGTTCTTCAGACAAGTTTACTTTAGACTTTGACATTAACAACTGCTTAGATGCCCAATTATTTATATAATTGGTTACTAAAGTGGTGCTATCTTCTTTAGTTGTGTTTTTAGGAATTAAATCTTGTATATCTTCTTTATACAAAAAATTTTCTCCTACCCTTGCTATAGCAACCTTATCTTTATCACTAACAAAAACACCTTGACATGAGCTAAGTGTTAATGTGCCATAAAGTATTCCTAACAAGAAAACTAACTTATTTATATGTTGCATAAATTGGTGCATCACGCAAAAATAACAATTAGATGTTGCGATACAAGATTTATTGTAAAATGATTAACACTTTTTAGCATTAAATACTAAAAAATAGTAAATTTTAATACTAAAAAATAAGTATTTAGCTTAAGAGAACTATTTTTATTATTATCTACTTCCTTTAATTTTAATAAAGAAATAGTAGTTTTACCTAAATATATTTACACCAACTTATAATATGTCTAAAAAAATAAAACTGATATGGGACTTTAGGGGTCCGGCTGCCGAAAAAACGGCAGAACATCATGAAATACACTTAAAAGAATTTATTGAAGCAGAAAAACTAGATCTTAATATTACCGGATTTACAGCTGTAACAGATATGCATAGTATAGCATTTTTAGTTGTTAATGAACAGGAAATGATTGCCGTTAGAGACGCATTAAAACCACACAGAGGAGAATTATACAACGCAAAATGAAGCCTTTTACACTAGCCTTACTTTCTTTTATTTTTCTTTTTTCTTGTAAAGAAAAACAACAAAAAATAAATCATCCTATTAATTATATTATTGCATCTAAAAGTGATAATATAAAAAGGGTTTTAGACAGCATTACTAATCATGAGGTACAATTTAGATATACTGAAATAAAAAAGACTAATGGTGTTTATGTGTTTAATAATTTTGATTTTAACACCAATTCAAATAATTACTTTTATCCTGCTAGTTCTGTAAAATTACCTATTGCTGTTTTAACATTAGAAAAAATATTTGAAAGCGAAGGCTACACTAAGGATACCGAGTTTTTTATTGAAGGTGACACTTTAAAAACAACATTTGCTAAAGAAATTACTAAACTATTTGCTGTGAGCGACAATGATGCTTACAATAGATTATTTGAGTTTTTAGGCCAAGATTATATTAACAAAAAACTTAAAGACAAAGGCATAAATAATGTTAGAATAGCTCACAGACTTTCTACGGATAATGCTGATAATGTTACTACAAAACCACTGGTTATTTATACAAATGATAGCACAACTATAAATACCAACGCTATAATTAACAGCCCTATTGCTCCATTACAACTTGATAAAATTAAAAAGGGTATTGGTTATATTGATGAAGATGAAGTATTGCAAAACCAACCTTTTGATTTTAGTTTCAAAAATTACTATAGTATTGATGCCCAACAACAGGTTTTACAGCGTATAATTTATCCTGAATCATTTTCTAGTGAACAGCAATTTAATTTATATTTAGATGATTTATCTTTCTTAAAAAAAGCAATGAGTAATACACCTAAAGATGCCGGTTATACAGATAGCACTTATTATGATAGCTATGTAAAATTCTTTATGTATGGCGACACAAAAAAGCCTATACCAGGTAATATTAAAATATACAATAAGGTTGGCTACGCGTACGGAACTTTAACAGATTGCGCTTTTATTGAAGACACAAAAAATGATATTAGATTTATGTTAACAGCTACTATTTTAGTGAATAGCAATGGTGTTTATAATGACAACACCTATGAGTATGAGTCCGTAGGAATTCCCTTTTTAGCAGAATTAGGCAGAGAGTATTACAATTACAACTTGCAAAAAAAACAGAACTAAACCCCCAATTTATACTATTTAAGGTATAAACTTGTTATTATACATACCCCTTTACAAATGTAAACTGCTATATTTCACGGTTTATAGGGTATTAACCAACCTATAGTTAGCTGTACATTGCATGCTACTATAAAAAATATAATTTTTAGGAACTAGCTTATGGCAAACGACCAAGAATATTTAAATAACCTAACCAAACAGTTTGAAATTCTTTTAAGCAAGCAAGAGCATTTTGCTAAGGAGCTTATGGTTTTACATAAAGAAATAGAGCGACTTAAAAAAGAGGGTATTCCAAAGCAAATAAGCAATAACAAAACTACTCCTATTGCTTCACCAGTAATAACACCTACTAAAGAACCTATAAAAGAACCCACAAAAGAATTTACTAAAGAGACTATTAATACCACACAAGCTAAAGCTATACAGCCTGAGAGAAATATACAACCTATAGAAAAAAGAATCTCTAAGCCTAAACAAAAATCTAATATTGAAAAATTTATAGGCGAAAATTTACTAAGTAAAATAGGTATTCTTATTCTAATAATTGGTGTTGCAATTGGCGCAAAATACTCTATAGAAAACAACTTAATTAGTCCGTTAACAAGAATAATTTTAGGATACTTAACAGGTCTAGGTTTACTTGGTCTTGGGATTAAATTAAAAGAAAAATATACTAGTTACAGTGCGGTATTAGTAAGTGGCTCTATTGCCATACTCTATTTTATAACGTTTGCTGCATATAGCTTTTATGATATTCTACCACAAATACCGGCTTTTGCAATAATGGTATTACTCACCATATTTACAGTTATTGCCGCCATTAACTACAACAAACAGGCCATTGCACATATTGGCTTAGTTGGCGCATATGCTGTTCCTTTTTTACTTAGTAGTGGATCTGGACAAGTTGGTATATTATTTACATATATGTCTATTATTAACATAGGCATTTTAACATTATCATTTAAAAAAGATTGGAAAGGCTTATTCTACTCTGCTTTTATATTTACGTGGTTTATATACGGTTCTTGGTTTTTATTTAGTTATAATTATGACCACTTTACAAAAGCCTTTTTATTCTTATTTGTATTTTTCCTAATATTTTACACAACATTTATAGTTAACAAAATAAAAAAGAACCATGCTTTTAACCCTAGTTCTATTTTAATACTATTAGTAAACTCATTTATCTTTTTTGGTTATGGTTTTTATCTACTAAGTTCTAACCAAGATTATGATAGCTATTTAGGCTTATTTACGGTTGCAAATGCGTTGCTGCATTTTATTGCTGGCACTATTTTGTACAAACAAAAATTAGCAGATAGCAAACTTTTATATTTTATATTAGGTATGGTGTTTGTTTTTATAACTATTGCTGTACCCGTACAATTAGATGGTAATTACGTTACTATTTTATGGATTACTATTGCCGCTTTGCTTTTCTGGATTGGCTCATCAAAAGGCGCTCCTATTTTAAAGCAAATCTCTTATCCACTGGTAATATTATCATTACTAAGTTTGTTTCAAGACTGGGGAACTTACTATCTAGACCATAGCTATTATAGTGATTACGCAGGTAATATTACTCCTCTATTAAACGTAAATTTACTTGGCTCTTTACTTAGTATTGTTTCATTGTATTTCATTTACACAACCAATAAAAAATACAACACCAAAAACAATGTTTTATCTTACATTGCTCCAATACTATTAGTATTAGTAACATTTAGTAGTTTCTTTGTAGAAATAGTACACTACTTTAATTTAGCACTGGATGAGTCTAAAATTATAATAAATAAAACAGACATTTATAGCAACCCTATTAATTATGACATTAATAGCTTTAGCATACTAACACTTGTATGCTACACCTTACTATTCTTTTCTATACTAAGTATTATAAATATTAAAAAGATAAAAAACAGAACGTTAGGTATTGTAAATATTAGCATTAATAGTATTGTTTTATTTATTTCATTAACTGTAGGCTTACTTATTTTAAGTGAGCTTAGAGACAGTTATTTAAATCCGTCTGAATATTACAACTCTGGAAGTATGCACCTTGCAGTAAGATATATACTTTATACTTTTATAGCACTTATAGTATACTGCACATATAGTTACACTAAGCAAAGCTTTATGTGCATAAACTTTAAAATTGCGTTTTCTATACTACTTAATATTTCAGTACTTTGGATTTTAAGTAGCGAGCTAATTAACTGGATAGACTTGTCTGGCGCAGAGCAAACATACGGATTAGAACTAAGCATTTTATGGGGAGTGTATTCTTTCTTTTTAGTAGCTAAAGGCATCTGGAAAAAAATAAAATATATACGTATTGGAGGCATTATTTTATTTGGAATTACCATTATTAAGCTTTTCTTTATGGATTTAGCCTCTTTAAATACCATATCAAAAACTCTTGTTTTAGTTATATTAGGGCTATTAATTTTAGGAGTTTCATTTTTATACAACAAGTACAAAAACAAAATTTTTGATGAGACAAAAACAGAATAAAACCATTTTACTTTTTTTACTAGTTACCACTGCATTTTACGCACAAATGCAAAACTATGATGCAAAAATAGAACTTAAAAATATTACTGATACTTGGCATAATATTGTATTACCAGACACTGTTTTTGCTAATACTCAAGATCATTTAAGTGATATTCGCATATACGGTATAACTCCTAAAAAAGATACTATTGAGGCTCCTTATATTTTTAATTACACATCTCCAGAATTAAAAACTAAAACGGTAGACTACAAATTATTAAACGCTAGTACTAAAGATGGTACTTACTACTTTACACTAAAAGTACCTTCTAAAGACTCTATTAATCATATAAAATTAGATTTTGAAAACACTAATTTTGATTGGAAAACATTGGTACAAGGAAGTCACGACCAAAAAAACTGGTTTACCATATATAATGATTATAGAATTGTTGCCATTAAAAACAAACAAACCAGTTACAGTTTTACAGACATTAATTTTAGTGCAGCAGAATACACATATTTTAGAGTAGGCATTAAGAGTGATGAAGAACCTATTTTAAACAGAGCAACATTAGAACTTCAACAAAAAGCTACAGAAAATATTACCAACAGAAAATTAAAATCTTATACTGTTGTTGAAGATAAAAAAAGCAAAAAAACAATTATCAATATCAGTTTAACTAAAAAAGCCCCTACACACCAAGTAACTATAAATATTAATAATGATTTTGATTATTACAGACCTATAAAAATTGAAGAACTTTTAGACAGTGTAAAAACACAAAAAGGGTATTTGTATGACTACAATACATTAAGCGTTGGCACATTATCCTCTATAGAAAATAATACATTTACTTTTGACAATACCTTCTCTAAAAAAATACGCATTACTATTTTAAATTTTGACAATCAGCCTTTAAAAATAAAAAATATAACTGCTAAAGGTTATAAGTACTTACTAACCGCAAGGTTCACAGAACCAGCTACATATTATTTAACATATGGTAATAAAGATGCATACGGCCCTAGTTATGATATTGCACAGTTAAATATAAAAATGCCTAAGGATATAAAAAACCTCTCTTTGGGCAATCCTGTTTATATTGCCAAAAAAGAAACACAAATACAAGAACCTCTTTTTAAAAATAAATTATGGTTATGGGTTATTATGGGGCTAATAATGGCTATTATTGGTTGGTTTTCTTATAAAATGTTAAGCACAAAACCAGAATAAATTTTAATATACGGGTAATTTTATTTTTTGTAACTTGTAAACCCCCCAACACTTTACAACTTACTTTCTTACGTTTTGTTATGGTATTAAACACTTATTAACCATTAACAAACAAAAATGAAAAAATTAGTAGCAGAATTTATTGGTACGCTTTGGCTTGTCCTAGGCGGATGTGGTAGCGCCGTATTAGCAGCCGCCTACCCTGAATTAGGAATTGGATTTGCAGGTGTTGCACTTGCCTTTGGATTA
Source organism: Cellulophaga geojensis KL-A (assembly GCF_000568425.1). Taxonomy (NCBI): domain Bacteria; kingdom Pseudomonadati; phylum Bacteroidota; class Flavobacteriia; order Flavobacteriales; family Flavobacteriaceae; genus Cellulophaga; species Cellulophaga geojensis. The sequence continues at coordinate 38,588 of NZ_ARZX01000009.1, read as the reverse complement.
ACTGTAGTAACAATGGCCTATGCAATTGGCCATATATCTGGTTGCCACTTAAATCCCGCTGTTTCTATTGGATTATGCGTTGGAGGCAGATTTAACAAAAAAGAACTTTTGCCGTACATAATTGCTCAAGTAATGGGCGGTATTGCAGGAGCAGCAATTTTATACGCTATTGTTAGCGGTAAAGAAGGCTTTAGTATTGGTGGCTTTGCTGCCAATGGCTTTGGAGAGTTTTCTCCTGGAGGATACAATATGACATCGGCATTGATTACAGAAATTGTAATGACGTTTATGTTTTTAATAATTATACTTGGCGCAACACACTCTAAAGCTCCAAAAGGTATGGCTGGTTTAGCAATAGGCCTTGGACTTACACTAATACACCTAATTAGTATTCCTGTTACAAACACATCTGTAAACCCTGCACGTAGTACGAGTCAGGCATTATTTGCGCAAACAGATGGTGCTTTGCCACAATTATGGCTATTTTGGGTAGCTCCTATAATAGGTGCTATTTTAGCAGGTCTGGTTTACAAATTAGTATCTCCTGATGATAAAATAGATTAAAAAAAGCAAAAGCCCTAGAAAGTTAATTTCTAGGGCTTTTTTTATTGTAGAGTTGTAATTACACTGGCTCTCCATACAAATCAAAATCTGCAGCTTCTGTAATTTTTATACTAGCATATTCTCCTTGTTTTAGGTAATGCTTGGTAGCATCAATTAAAACCTCATTATCTACATCCGGAGAATCAAACTCAGTTCTTCCAACAAAATAATTACCTTCTTTTCTATCTATAATACATTTAAAAGTCTCTCCTATTTTTTCTTGGTTTAACTCCCATGAAATCTGAGATTGTATCTCCATAATTTGGTTAGCTCTATCTTGCTTCACCTCTTCTGGCACATTGTCTTCTAAATTATACGCGTGTGTATTTTCTTCATGACTATATGTAAAACAACCTAAACGCTCAAAACGCATATCTGTAACCCATTGTTTTAAGGTTTCAAAATCTTCTTCAGTTTCCCCAGGGTAACCAACAATTAGCGTAGTTCTAATGGTCATATTTGGCACCGTAGCTCTAAAGTCTTGCAACAACTTAGTAGTTTTTGCCTGTGTGGTACCACGGCGCATACTTTTTAAAATTGAATCTGATATGTGCTGTAACGGAATATCTAAGTAATTACAAATTTTAGGCTCTTTATTCATAAGGTCTAGTACATCCATAGGAAAACCAGTAGGAAAAGCATAGTGCAAACGTATCCATTCTATACCTTCAACCTTAACTAAAGCCTCTAAAAGCTCTGCTAAATTTCTTTTCTTATATAAATCTAAACCGTAGTACGTTAAATCTTGTGCTATAAGTATTAACTCCTTTACTCCTTTTGCTGCTAATTTTTCAGCTTCAGTAACCAAATCTTCAATTGGTGTACTTTTATGTTTGCCACGCATTAATGGTATTGCACAAAAAGAACATGGCCTATCACAACCTTCTGCTATTTTTAAATAAGCATAGTTTTTTGGCGTTGTAGTAATACGCTCTCCTATTAACTCATGCTTATAATCTGCCTCTAAAGCTTTTAATAAACTAGGCAGTTGACTAGTACCAAAATACTCGTCTACATTAGGAATCTCCTTTATCAAATCTGGTTTATAACGCTCACTTAAACATCCTGTTACAAAAACCTTATCTACCTCACCAGCTTCTTTTTTTTGTACAAAATCTAAAATAGTATTTACACTTTCTTCTTTTGCATTATCAATAAAGCCACACGTATTAATTACAACAATATTACCATCTTCTTCATGTGCAACTTCTTTTCCATTAGCTTTTAATTGCCCCATAAGTACTTCAGAATCGTACACATTTTTAGAGCAACCTAAAGTAACTACATTAATTTTGTTTGTTTTTAGTGATTTTGTGCGCATAATCTATTAAAATTGGCTGCAAAAATACAACTTGCTTAAGGAATGACACCTATATAGAACTAATTTTATGATTTTTACGTTAAACCATTAGCCTATAATGTTATCTAAACTTAAAAATATACAAGATGAAAAGTTACACATACTCTTTTTTAACATTAGTACTTTGTATAATTTGCAGCTGTTCTACAGATAAAGAAAATAACATAGACGATACAGATTCTAATGAAATGTATTTTCCACCTATTAACTCTGACGAGTGGAAAACTAATACAGTTGAAGATTTAGGCTGGAATGAAGATGCTTTACAACCACTTTTAAGTTTTGTTGAAACCAACAAAACAAAAGCTTTTTTAATACTTGAAAACGGAAAAATCGTAGTTGAATGGTATGGTAACAATGCTGATGCAACCTCTAATTTAGCCTGGAATTCTGCCGCAAAAACATTAGTATCTTTTACTGCCGGAATTGCTATTGAAGAAGGTTTATTAGATATCAATTTACCATCTAGCAATTACTTGGGTACAGGCTGGTCTTCTTTAACAACTGCTCAAGAACAAAACATTACAGTTAAAAACCATTTAACAATGACTACTGGTTTAGATTATACTGTAACTAACAACAACTGCACAGACCCAGAGTGTTTCACTTTTAAAAATTTACCAGGCACATTTTGGTACTATCATAATGGAGCATACACTATTACACACAATATTATAGAAGGAGCCACACAGCAAAATTTTAATACTTATTTTAATGATAAATTAAAAAATGTAATTGATATGCAAGGCTCTTGGGTACCTTTTGGTTACTTTAAATTGTATTACAGCAACGCCAGAAGTATGGCCAGGTATGGAATTTTAAATCTAAATAAAGGAAATTGGGATGGAATTACGGTGTTAGAATCAGAAACATATTTTAACGAAATGACAAGCACGTCTCAGAACTTAAATGATGCATATGGTTATTTTTGGTGGCTAAACGGAAAAACATCATATAAACTACCTGCTTCTGAACTTAATTACACTGGAAAACTAATACCTAATGCACCCAACGATTTAATAGCCGCCTTAGGCAAGGATGACCAAAAACTATACATTTCACCTAGCAAAAATTTAGTTGTTGTACGTTTAGGTGATGCTGCTAATGATGAATTACTTGGTCCGTCTAGTTTTGATAATCTACTTTGGGAAAAAATAAATAACTTAATTAACTAGTTGTATTTTTTTGGTATTTGCCTTGCTTTAAAAACAGATTCAAAACCTGCTGCATAACGCAGCAATTCTGCCTCTTTAAATTGTTTTGCTATAAAAGTTAAACTAATTGGCTCCCCTGTTTTTTTATATCCCATTGGCACTGTAATTGCAGGATATTTAGCTACTGCTGCATAACCAGCATGGTAATTATTAATAGATAAAATTGCATTTAAATTATGAGCATCCATAGCTTCATTAAAATAACGCCTTCCATTTTGCTCTAAATTACTAACAATAACAGCTAATTCTTCAACTGTAGTGGTATCTGCTAAAATTCCTCTAAATAAGGCTTGCCCATAAGGTATTCTTACAACAGAATCTTTAGCATTAAATGCTACAGCAGATTTTATATCATTTATTGGTAGTTGATTTTTAGTTTGATTTTTTATGTAGGTTGGCAAATCGTGCTTCATATCAATATTTAAAATACTTAAAAAACCACTCATTGAAACTTCTGGAGGTGTAATTTCTACAATAACACTCCCTTGTTCTCTTAATTTATCTATTGTTATTTTATAAATAGAATCTGACTCTAACAAGTTTTTTATCACTCCAAAACGTTTCCCTTTTAAGCTATTATCTATTAAAGGCGCAGAAAGTACACCTAAATGTTTTTCTACAGATTTACTATCTGCGGCATCTTTACCTTTCATTGCGTCTAATAAAATAGCAGCATCACCTACGTTTTTAGCCATTGGACCAGGAGTATCTAATGTACTAGAAATTGGCACAATACCCGTTCTACTTAACAAACCAATTGTTGGTTTTAAGCCAACTACCGAGTTTTGACTAGATGGAGATAATATAGAGCCCGATGTTTCTGTACCCACAGCAGCTACCGCATAATTTGCTGCAACAGCCGTACCACTACCAGCACTAGAGCCTCCTGTTTCAAAAACGGTTCTACCATAAGGGTTTAATGTTTGTCCGCCCACTGCACTATAACCAACAGGGCAACCAGTACATAAAAAATAAGCCCATTCACTTAAATTAACTTTACCCAAAATTAAGGCGCCATTTTCCTTTAGTTGCTTAACTATAAAAGCATCATCTGTACTGTTATTTTTTAATGCTATTGCACCAGCAGTGGTTGCCATATTTTTAGTATTAATATTGTCTTTTAACAATATAGGCATACCATATATTGGGTGCTTACTAGCTGGCTCATTATTCGCATTTTTAAGCTCATCTAATTTACGAGCTTGCTTAACCACATCTTTATTTAAAGCTATTACTGTATTTAAGGTTGTGGTATTATCTAATTCATACTTATAAATTCTGTACAAATAAAAAAGAACCAGTTTTTCATAAGTTAATACTCCTTCATCTAATTGCTTACGCAATGTATAAATATCTTTTTCTAAAATAAGAGGCTTTAATGCTGTATATTCTTTTTCTGATAATTTTTGAACCTCTGGATATAATGGAAGAAAAATTTCATTTTTATCTATTACTTTAGATTGTAAAAGTTTGTAACGCATTCTAGAGTTTTTATGCGTTTTATTCTTTTCTACCTCTAAAGAGTCATTATAAGGCATCCATAATACAACTTCTTCTTTAGATGTTTCTTTTTTGTTTTTACAAGCAAAAGCAAGCAAAACCAATGTAAGTAAAAATATTTTTTTCATAACCAAATAGCTTAAAACCAAAAAAACCTCCATATGGAGGTTTTAAAATTATTTTTTCAGATTAAAGAAAGAGTCTACAAACTCATATTTATTAAAAACCTGCAAGTCTTCAATACCTTCTCCCACTCCAATATATTTTACCGGAATTTGAAACTGATCTGAGATTCCTATTACAACACCACCTTTTGCAGTACCGTCTAATTTAGTAACCGCTAATGAAGTTACCTCTGTAGCTTTTGTAAATTGCTTAGCTTGTTCAAAAGCGTTTTGACCAGTAGAACCGTCTAAAACAAGCATTACATCATGCGGTGTATTATCTACAACCTTATGCATTACTCTTTTTACTTTAGTAAGCTCATTCATTAAATTTACTTTATTATGCAAACGGCCAGCAGTATCTATAATTACTACATCTGCATTTTGAGTTACAGCAGAACTTAACGTATCAAAAGCAACAGAAGCAGGGTCACTACCCATTTTTTGTTTTACAATTGGAATATCTACACGATCTGCCCAAACTTGTAGCTGATCTATTGCAGCAGCTCTAAAAGTATCTGCAGCACCTAAAACAACCTTTAAGCCTTGTTTTTTAAATTGATAAGCCATTTTACCAATGGTAGTAGTTTTACCAACACCATTAACACCAACAACCATAATTACATATGGCTTTACACCTTTAGGAACTACAAATTCGGTTTCATTACCTGTATTTGTTTCAGATAAAAGTGCCGCTATCTCTTCACGTAAAATTACATTAAGCTCATCTGTACCTAAATATTTATCTTTAGATACACGTGCTTCTATACGATCTATAATTTTTAAAGTAGTATCTACACCAACATCAGAAGTTACTAAAATCTCTTCTAAGTTGTCTAATACATCATCATCTACCTTAGTTTTACCAGCAACAGCTTTACTTAACTTAGAAAAAAAGCTGCTTTTACTTTTCTCTAAACCTTTATCAAGGCTCTCCTTCTTTTTTGAAGAAAATATATTTTTAAATAGACTCATTTTTTATCCTGTAATTTCACCAAAGATATAAAAATAAAAAAAGCCACTTTCTAATGAAAGTAGCTTTATTATCAATATGGTATATTGATATTATTTTTTTGCTAACCACTCGTTTACAAATTCTGGAGCCATTACTGATTCCACAAACGTGTAAGCACCTGTTTTAGGAGATTTTACCATTTTAATGGCTTTAGTTAATCTCTTTGAGCTGGTCTGTAAACTTGCTACTGTTTTCTTTGCCATAACTTTATAGTTTAACAATTTCCTTGATAAAGGAAATTTAAATTATTTTATTTCTTTATGAACAGTCATTCTCTTAAGGATTGGGTTAAATTTCTTTAACTCAATTCTATCTGGAGTGTTCTTTTTGTTTTTAGTGGTAATGTACCTAGAAGTACCTGGTTGCCCAGATTCTTTATGCTCTGTACACTCTAAAATAACTTGTATTCTGTTACCTTTCTTTGCCATCTTTATTATTTTTTAAAGAGATTATTTAATAATCCCCTGTGCTTTAGCCTCTTTTAATACTTCAGAGATTCCTTTTTTATTGATACTCTTAAGAGCTCTTGTAGATACTTTTAAAGTTATCCAACGATCTTCCTCTGGAATGTAAAAACGTTTTTTGGAAAGATTTACATCAAACCTTCTTCTTGTCTTATTAATAGAGAAAGACACGTTATTTCCAAACATTGCTTTCTTTCCAGTGATTTCACAAACTTTTGACATTATGCTAGATTTTGTGTTATTTTAAACAGGCTGCAAATTTATAGCTTTTTTTTGGGTAGACAAAATTCTTTTCATCAAATTTTTAAAATTATTTTTTCTACTTCTAAAATGGCACTATTTAACAACCTAATATTTCTTTATACAATAGCTCTAAAGCCTTATTAATTGCTTTGTTTACTACCCGTTCTCTTTGTCCTCCTAATTGTTGATGCACAGCAAATGTTTTAGTTGGTGTTGCAATACCAATATAAACTGTACCTACTTCTGCGTTAGAATCTCCTTTGGTTGGCCCTGCATTACCTGTAGTTGCAATTGCAAAGTCTGTCTTAAGCATTTTTTGTACATTTTTAGCCATTGCTACTGCAACTTGCTCACTTACCACAGAATACGTTTTAATTAAGTCTTCTGGCACTCCCAAAACAGTTGTTTTAACTTCGGTAGCATAACTTACAACACTTCCTTTAAAATAGGCAGATGCTCCAGGCATAGATGTAATTATTTCTGCTATTTTACCTCCTGTAAAACTTTCTGCTGTTGCAAGTGTTTTTCTTTTTTCTGTAAACAATTTAGCTACTACAACCTCTAACTCATCTTCACCCTCATCGCCATAAATTATATCTCCTATTAGACTTTTTAATTTTAGACTTTCTTCTTCTATACTTTTTTCTAAACTGCTTTTATTTAAACTTGTACCAGATAAGCGCAAACGTACAGATCCTAAGCTTGGCAAATATGCAAGTTTTATAAACTTTGGTAAATTATCTTCCCAATCACTTATTTGTGCCGCTAAAGTACTTTCTCCAACGCCATAAGTAATAAATGTTTTATGTATTATGTGTGGTCTTTTAAACTCTTTTATTATACGCGGTATTACTTCTTCCGTTATAAGGTAGCGCATTTCAAAAGGAACACCTGGCATAGACACAAAAACAGTATCCTTATTTTTTATCCACATTCCTGGCGCTGTGCCCTTTATATTGTGCAAAACGGTAGCTTTAGACAACACTTTAGCTTGTTGCCTATTAACATCTAATATTGGTTTGTCTGAAAACTTTTTAAACAACTCCTCTACGTGCGCTAACACTTTGTTGTTTTGAACCAAGGTATCATTAAAAAACTCGCATAAAGTATGCTTAGTTATATCATCCTTTGTAGGACCCAAGCCGCCAGTAATTAAAACAATATCTACTCTTTTTGATGCATCGTTTAAAGCAGATAAAATTTGCTGTTTATTGTCTTGTACAGATGTAATCTGATATACAGCTACTCCTATCTTATTTAATTCTTTACCTATAAAAGCTGAGTTGGTATCTATAACCTGACCAATAAGTAACTCATCTCCTATGGTTATTATCTCGGCAAGCATTACAAATTAAAGTCGTTTTTTAACTCTACTACAACTTGTTCTACATCAACCTTTAATGTTTTAAAAATTTTATCAATTTCATTAAAATCTCCTTGTTGCTTTCCTAAAGATTCAATTTCATAAGCAGCAGCTCTGGTTTGCTCCATACCCAACAAATCTACATTAGGTTTAATTTTATGAGCTAATTGGTAGGTAGGCTCATAATCCCTACTTTCAATAGCTTTTTCTAAAAGTCCTAAATCTTCAGGTACTTCTTCTAAAAATACAGATACTACAGAATTGATAAAATCATTATCACCATCTGCCATTTCATTTAATTTATCAAGACTATAAATCATTTATTTTATATTTAATGTAAACATTTCTTCACCTTCTAAGGTGCCACAAAGATAATCATTAGCATCTACCCGTCCTACACCTGCTGGTGTACCTGTAAATATGACATCTCCTTTTTTTAACATAAAGTATTGAGAAACATACGATATAAGCTCGTCTATTTTCCACAACATTAAATTTGTATTTCCCTTTTGTACTATTTCTTCATTTTTTAACAATGAAAAATTTATATTATCTACAGAAGAAAATTTACTTTTTGGCAACCATTTACCTATTACTGCCGCACCATCAAAACCTTTTGCTTTTTCCCAAGGTAATCCTTTTTCTTTTAACTTAGATTGAAGATCACGTGCTGTAAAGTCTATTCCTAGACCAATTTCATCATAATAATTGGCAGCAAATTTTTGTTCTATATGTTTTCCTACTTTTTTAATTTTAACTAAAACCTCTACTTCATAATGTATGTTATTAGAGAATTCTGGTATGTAAAAATCTTGTTCTTTTGGTAGCACAGCAGAATCTGGCTTAATAAAAACAACAGGATCTGTAGGCTTTTCATTGGCCAATTCTTTAATATGATCTGTGTAATTACGACCTATACAAATTATCTTCATAATAAACTTTATTAGGTTATTGCTTTTCTTTAGACAATTTTAAACTTACCGCTGGTACTAAATGCTTGGTATTATCTTTAGACTTTACCTTAAAATCTGTCCATTCTCCCATACCATATACCATAACTTTAAAATTTTGGTTTTTATTGTAAACGCCACCAAATGTTGGTGCAAACCTATCTTCTATAGTTAATTTACTAGTTAAGGGGTCTTTACCTTTAATTGCGTACCAATTATAGGGTACAAATAACCACTCTAAACCAATATATAAGCCTTGTTTAGGCATTTTTATATTAAAGGCAGACAAGTCTATAGACACAAAGTCATTCTCTGCAAAGGTTTCTAAAATTATACTTTTATGTAATAAATCTTTTGTTGGTTTTTTTGTTACTGGGTCTACATCATAAACACGTATTCTAAATTTAGATGCTCTTCTTTTAAACCCTTCATTTTTTTGAAAAAAAACGGTAACTTTATTTACATATTTTTTTGATGCTCCTATGTTTGGGTAGTACGTTGCCAATACCCACGGTGTAGATGAAGATGAAAAACCACTTTTAAGATCATAACTACCTATAGGGTTTAGCACGTATGAGTCTCCAAGAGATTTAGCCACAACAACCTCATCTAACTCAAAAGACTCTTCTACCATACCAAACTTTTTGTCCGCTACAATTTTTTTCACATCTACAATAGTATCTTTAAAACCTAAAGAAGACAAGTGTACTTTTTTTTCTAAGAAAGATGTTGGAACATCTACAAAAAAATAACCTTTTTCATCTGTAGAAGCTCCTTTTAATGTGTTTAAAAAACTAACATTAACATACGGAATTGGCTCTTGTGTTTTTGCATTGTAAATGGTGCCGTCTATTAAAATTTCTTGTGCAGACACACTAACAACACTAAAAAAAAGCAAAAAGAAAAATTTCATTATTTAACTTAACTTATTGTTTAACTTACTAAGTTTAATTTGAGTAAGTACTTTTTTAGTATACAACGGAAAATCTGCATTTAAAATCCACCCAAAATAGCCTGGTTCTTTTTCTAAAACTTCATCTACCTTTTTACCTTTGTGTTTACCAAAAGAAAAAGCTGGGTCACCATCTTGATCTATTATAATAAAGCCAGCAAAATCTGCAAACTTTTTACGAGTGGTAAATTCTGATAGTTTTTTAATGTCGTTTTCCAATTCTGGATAACGGTCTAATTGTGATTTTAAGACCTCAAAAGTTGCATTTGTATCTGCGGCAGCACTGTGAGCATTTGTAAGCTCTTTATTGCAATAAAATTTATAAGCAGCCTCTAAAGTTCTTTTCTCCATCTTAAAAAAGATAGTTTGCACATCTACAGATACTGTATTTTTCATATCAAAATCTACTCCTGCACGTAACATTTCCTCAGCTAAAAGTGGAATATCAAACCTATCTGAATTGTAACCTCCTAGGTCACAATCCTTAATCATTGCGTAAATTTCTTTAGATAATTGTGCAAAAGTAGGTTCATTTGCAACTTTCTCATTGCTAATACCATGCACTGCAACAACCTCATCTGGTATATGCATTTCTGGGTTTACTAGCCAAGTTTTACTTTCTTTATTTCCGTTAGGATATACTTTTAAAATGGAAATCTCTACCACTCTATCTTTAGCCACGTTTATACCTGTTGTTTCTAAGTCAAAAAAACAAATTGGGCGTGTTAATTTTAAATCCATTTTACTGTGTTTTAAGACAAAGATAAATGAATAGCAACTTTTAGAGAAAATAAAATAGGTATAAAAAAATGCCCTGTTAAAAAACAGGGCATTTTATAGTATTTATATTAGTGATGTATTAAATTTCTCTGTTTACATCCCAAGCTTCTAAGTATTCTGCTACTGCTTTTATAAACATACCACCTAAGGCACCATTTACAACGCGGTGATCATAACTATGAGATAAGAACATTTTAGAACGTATACCTATAAAATCACCTTCTGGAGTTTCTATAACAGATGGCACTTTACGTATTGCTCCTAATGCTAAAATTGCTACTTGCGGCTGGTTAATAATTGGTGTGCCAAATACACTACCAAATGTACCTACATTGGTTACGGTATATGTACCTCCTTGAATATCGTCTGGTTTTAAAGCATTGTTTCTTGCTCTGTTTGCCAGGTCGTTTACAACTTTAGCCATACCAACTAAATTTAACTGATCTGCATTTTTAATTACAGGTACAATTAAGTTTCCGTCTGGTAAAGCTGCTGCCATACCTATGTTTATATTTTTCTTTTTAATTACAGAATCTCCATCAAAAGAAATATTTATTAGCGGAAACTTTTTAATAGCAAATGCTACCGCCTCCATAAATATTGGAGTAAATGTAAGTTTTTCTCCTTCTCTCTTTAAAAATGCATTTTTATTTTTATTTCTCCAGTTTACAAGGTTAGTAACATCTACCTCTATAAAACTTTGTACGTGTGCAGATGTAGACACACTAGCTGTCATATGCTGTGCAATTAATTTACCCATACGAGACAGTGGTATAACCTCATCTCCGTCTGAAGCAACAACTGGTGCTGCCTTAGTTGCTGGTGCTTTTGTTGGCTGTGCTGATGGTGCAGGTGCGCTTTTTGGTGCTGCCGTACTACCATTACTACTAGGCGATGTTCTGTTTTCTACATAATTTAATATGTCTGTTTTAGTAACTCTGCCCTCTTTACCTGTACCGCTTATAGCGTCTAATTCTGCAATAGTAATACCCTCTTCTTTAGCTATATTTTTAACTAATGGAGAGTAAAATTTATCTGAATCACTAAAATCTTGTGATGTTGCTACTGTTTCTTTAGCTACAGCAATAGAACCTTCTATAGCCGCAACTTCTGGTGTTTCTTCAACTTTTTCTTCAGCCGCTAGTGCACTATCTTCTGTTGTAGCAGAAACTTCTACATCGCCAGAAATTTCAATAATAGCAACAGTTTGTCCAACTTGTACTATATCATCAACGTTAAAAAGTTTTTCAACTAAGACACCTTCTACTTCAGAAGGAACTTCAGAATCTACCTTATCAGTGGCAATTTCAAAAACAGCCTCATCCATCTCAATGGTATCCCCTACTTCTTTTAACCAAGTAGTTAATGTTGCCTCTGCAACACTTTCTCCCATCTGAGGTAATTTTAATTCAAATTTTGACATATTACTATTTTAAAAGCAATTTATATACTTAATTTTGCAAAAATACTAATTAAAACGTCATTTAATTAAATTTAGTGCATTTATTTTAATTTAAACTATCCTAATTTTAAAGAATTCTCAAAAGGAACCCTATTTAATATACTTCTACCAAGGGTTACCTCATCTGCATACTCTAGTTCATCACCAACGGCAATACCACGTGCTATAGTAGACGTTTTTAAACCCATACCTTCTATTTGTTTGTAAATATAAAAGTTGGTAGTATCACCTTCCATAGTAGAACTTAAAGCAAAAATTAGCTCTTTAATTATACCTTCTTTAGATTTATTTACCAAAGAATCTATTGTTAAATTTTGCGGACCAACGCCTTCCATAGGAGAAATTCTACCTCCTAAAACGTGATACAGTCCTCTGTATTGCCCTGTATTCTCTATAGCCATTACATCTCTAATGTCTTCTACAACACAAACTATAGATTCATCTCTTTTTGGGTTAGCACAAATTTCACATAAGACAACATCAGAAATATTATGGCAGTTGCTACAAAATTTAATTTCTTCTCTTAACTTTAATAAACTATTAGATAATGCACTAGTTTGGTCTTTTGGTTGTTTTAATAAATGTAATGCCAAACGCAGAGCTGTACGCTTACCAATTCCTGGCAACTGAGATATTTCGTACACTGCATTTTCTAACAATTTAGAAGAGAAATCCATACTATCATTTTTCTACACAAATTTACAATTTATTCTTGTTTTTTGAAGATCTATTAGTACTATGATGATATTTTTTCTTTTTGTACTTTGCAACCACAAATTACTACTTATGACATCTACCCATATATTAATACTAATAGGTTGTTACTTTTTAGTTTTACTATTAATATCTTACTTAACCGGAAAAAACGACACTAACGAAGATTTTTTTAAAGCAGGCAAACAATCTCCTTGGTATGTAGTTGCTTTTGGTATGGTTGGCGCATCATTATCTGGCGTAACTTTTATATCTGTTCCTGGTTGGGTACAAGGCTCACAATTTAGCTATATGCAAGTAGTGTTTGGCTACCTAGTTGGTTACTTTGTAATTGCATATGTTTTAATGCCTATTTATTACAAACTTAATGTTACCTCTATATATGAATATTTAAAAGAACGGTTTGGTATGGTTAGTTACAAAACCGGTGCTTTTTTCTTTTTTATATCTAGGGTATTGGGCGCTTCTTTTAGGTTATTTTTAGTTGCATTAGTATTGCAACAGTTTGTTTTTGATGATTTAAATATTCCGTTTGAAATTACTGTAATACTATCTATACTGCTTATATGGATTTATACTTTTAGAGGCGGAATTAAAACTATTGTTTGGACAGATACGCTACAAACCCTTTTTATGTTACTATCTGTTGGTTTGTCTATTTATTTTATAACAGATAAATTAGATATGAGTTTAGGTAACTTACTAGCCTCTGAAGAACTAAAACAATACAATAAAATATTTTACACAGATAGTTTTTTAGCTAAAAGTCACTTTATAAAATCGTTTTTTGGAGGTATGTTTATTGCTATTTGTATGACTGGTTTAGACCAAGATATGATGCAAAAAAACCTTAGTTGCAAGACATTAAAGGATGCACAAAAAAATATGATTTCTTTTAGTTTAGTTTTGGTTGTTGTTAACTTTATTTTTCTACTATTAGGTGCCCTTTTATTTATTTATGCAGATAAATTTAATATTGTAACTCCTTCTCTTGGTGGTGTTGGTGCTCCTAAAACAGATTTACTTTTTCCTGAAATAGCCTTAAACAGTGGACTAGGAATTGTAATTGCTATTACATTTATGTTAGGCTTAATTGCAGCTGCTTACAGTAGTGCAGATAGTGCATTAACTTCTTTAACAACTTCTTTTTGTGTAGATTTTTTAGGCATAGATAAAAAACCGCAAAAACAACAAAAAAAGCTACGCAAAATTACACATATAGGTATGAGTATTTTACTTATAATTGTTATTATAATATTTAAAAACATATTAGACCGCAATGTAATAGACAGTTTGCTTACTGTGGCAACCTATACATATGGCCCTTTACTTGGACTTTTTACCTTTGGTATTTTTACAAAACATAAAATTAAAGACAAATGGGTTTGGCTTGTGGCAATTGTACCTGTAATTCTAATTTTACTAATTTCTAACGTGCCACCAGAACAGCTTGGAGGGTATGTAGTTGGTTATGAAATGCTTCCAATAAATGGCTTACTTACCTTTTTTGGCCTATGGTTGATTAGAAAAAAATAAGAATTTGAAAAAACAGTACTAGGGAAAAGTAACTTTTTTATATTATTTGTAATATTTTTTATAAAAAATTATAAAATTTATTTTTAATACTGGTTTGTTGCCAACATTACTAAAGTACACCCAACAACAACCTCTATATTGTTCTTTTTCAGTATTTTATAAAATTCAAGGTTTTCTGTACCTGGGTTAAATATTACTCGCTTTGGATGTAATTTTACTATAGCATTGTAATATTCTACCTGCCTAGACGGATTTAAATATAAAGTAACTGTATTTATATTTTGAAATTCGGTTAAATTATCTTTAATTTGGAGATGTAAAATAGTCCCTAAATTTTTACCGAATGCCTCAGTTGTTATGTTCTTTTCTAAGAGTTTCTTAATAGCAAGATAACTATACCGATTCGGATTCAACGAAGCACCAAAAACAAGGGTTTTAGACATTTTTTGAAAATTTAATGTTAAATATTGTTAACGATTGTAACTTTATTGTAAAATTTACGTCTTATAACTATATATAGTTATTTAAATAAAGACATTTTAAGATAAGGTCATTGATAACGCTGTATTTTTATAGTTAATGGTTAGTGTTTAGTATAGCCTATCGATGACAAAGAAGCCCAGAGTTCTGCTCTGGGCTTTATGTTTTTATATACTTAACGTAAATATTACCATTTTATAATAACACTACCCCAAGTAAAACCACTACCAAAGGCTGCCAACACAACTAAATCTCCCTTTTTAACTTTTCCTTGTTCCCAAGCTTCTGTTAATGCAATAGGTATAGATGCTGCTGTTGTGTTACCATATTTCATAATGTTATTAAAAACCTGATCATCATTTAGTTTAAACTTCTTTTGTATAAACTGTGATATTCTAAGGTTTGCTTGGTGTGGCACTAGCATATCAATATCAGAAACTTCTAAATTGTTTGCTTGTAAGCCCTCCATAATAACCTCACTAAAACGCACCACTGCATTTTTAAATACAAATTGTCCGTTCATATAAGGAAAATAAGACTCATCATTAGGGTCTGCTTCTTCAATAATATCTGTTACCCAACGTTTACCCATACCTGGCGCTATTAAAGATAACTCCTCTGCATGTTGCCCTTCAGAATGTAAATGAGTAGATAATATACCTGTATCATTATCTTCTGCTCTACTTAATACTGCCGCACCAGCGCCATCACCAAAAATTACAGAAACACTTCTGCCACGTGTAGTCATATCTAAACCGTGTGAGTGTAACTCAGAACCAATAACAAGTACATTTTTATACATACCACTTTTTATATATTGGTCTGCTACAGATATACCATACACAAAACCAGAACACTGGTTTCTTACATCTAATGCTCCTACGGTTTTAATACCTAAATCTCTTTGCACTAAAACTCCAGGTCCTGGAAAATAGTAATCTGGACTTAGTGTTGCTAAAACTATAAAATCTATATCATCTTTATCTATACCTGCACGTTCTATAGCTATTTTAGCAGCCTTTACACCCATTGTTGTAGTTGTATCACCATCTCCTTTAACTACGTGTCTTCTTTCTTTTATACCAGTACGCTCTTGTATCCAAGCGTCATTAGTATCCATTACTTTTGATAAATCATCATTAGTAACTACATTTTCTGGTACATAATGGCCAAGGCCAATTATTTTTGAATTATACATAACTTTTACTTTAATATCTTAGTTTGGTTTGGGTAAAACCCAATTAAAAGCTGCAATATATAAATAATGATAATTTTTAATTGCAATAATTGAAGATAACCAAAAAATCTGATATTTTTTAATAGAGTGTCAGTTTGTCATATATAGCTTAATTGGTATTTTATTTGCCATACCCATATCAGAATAAAAAAATTAATAATCAGTTTTTCTAACTAAAGGAATACTAAATACAATTTAATTATGGCGACAGGTAAAATTAATGTATCAGTTGAGAATATTTTTCCGCTTATAAAGAAGTTTCTTTACAGTGATCATGAGATATTTTTACGAGAATTAATATCTAATGCTACAGATGCAACTTTAAAACTTAAACATTTAACTTCTATTGGTGAGGCTAAGGTAGAATACGGCAATCCGGTTATAGAAATTAAGGTTGATAAAGAAGGTAAAAAAATACATATTATAGACCAAGGTCTTGGTATGACAGCAGACGAGGTTGAAAAATACATTAACCAAGTTGCTTTTTCTGGAGCCGAAGAATTTTTAGACAAATACAAAGACTCTGCTAAGGACTCTGGTATTATTGGTCATTTTGGACTTGGATTTTACTCTGCTTTTATGGTTGCAGATAAAGTAGAAATTATTACTAAAAGCTTTAAAGATGAGCCAGCTGCACATTGGACTTGTGATGGTTCTCCTAATTTTACATTAGAAGAGGCAGACAAAACTGAACGTGGCACAGAAATTATTTTACACGTTGCAGATGACTCTACAGAGTTTTTAGAAGACAGTAAAATAAATGAGCTTTTAACAAAGTATAACAAGTTTATGCCTGTACCAATTAAGTTTGGTATGCGTACAGAAACGTTACCTAAGCCAGAAGACGCTAAGGAAGAAGACCCTGCACCAACACAGGAGGTAGACAATATTATAAACAACCCTAATCCAGCTTGGACAAAAGCTCCGGCAGATTTACAAGAAGAGGACTATAAAGGGTTTTACAGAGAGCTTTACCCAATGCAGTTTGAGGAGCCTTTGTTTCATATACACCTTAACGTAGATTACCCGTTTAACTTAACAGGTATTTTATATTTCCCTAAATTAACTAACGACTTAAACATACAAAAAGACCGTATACAACTATACCAAAACCAAGTTTTTGTTACAGACAACGTAGAAGGTATAGTACCAGAATTTTTAACTATGTTACGTGGTGTTATAGACTCACCAGACATACCGTTAAATGTTTCTAGATCTTATTTACAGGCTGATGGTGCTGTTAAAAAAATATCATCATACATTTCTAGAAAAGTAGCAGACAAACTATCATCTTTATTTAAAAATAATAGAGAAGATTTTGAAGCGAAATGGAATGACATTAAAATTGTTATTGAATACGGAATGCTTTCTGATGATAAATTCTTTGACAAGGCTGACAAATTTGCATTGTACCCAACAGTAGATGGCGCTTTTTACACGTTTGAAGAGTTACAAGAGAAAATAAAAGCTACACAAACTGATAAAGACAATAAACTTGTTCTTTTATACGCCTCTGATAAAGAAGCACAGCACAGTTATATTGAAGCTGCAAAAGCTAAAGGTTACGAGGTTTTATTACTAGATTCTCCTATTATTAGTCACTTAATGCAAAAATTAGAAACTTCTAAAGAGAATATTTCTTTTGCAAGAGTAGATGCAGATCATATAGATAATCTTATTAAGAAAGATGAAGAGCAAATCTCTAAACTATCTGAAGAAGAAAAAGAAACACTTAAAAAAGAGTTAGAAGAAACTATTACCAATAAAAGCTTTACTGTACAGTTAGAAGCTATGGATAGTAATGCTGCTCCTTTTACAATTACAGAGCCAGAGTTTATGCGTAGAATGAAAGAAATGCAACAAACCGGTGGCGGTGGTGGTATGTTTGGTATGGGTAATATGCCAGAAATGTATAACCTTATTGTAAACACAAATCATGCTTTGGTTTCTGAAATTTTAACTGCAGATGCACCAGAAACAAAAACACGTTTAATAAATCAATCTTTAGATTTAGCACGTTTATCTAAAGGCTTATTAAAAGGTGAAGAGCTTACAAACTTTATTAAAAGAAGCTACGAAATGGTAAAGTAATAAGTACCAATAGGCTTAAAAATAGAAAATCCGCATTAATTACTTAATGCGGATTTTTTTATACCAACTAAGCTCTTTCTTAATTATGGTAATAAATTAAACCATTAGCTACTTTTAAATTTATATTCGGGTCCTCTAACGTAAAGTTTGCTGCAGGATTTGAATCGTCCTTAACCTTAGATTTAAAAGCATTTATAAGATTATTATTCTCATTTTTACCGTATATGTTTAATTTGGAGTAATCTGAATCTAAATTAAAGCTCGCATTATTATTTAAATTGTAAAACCAAAAGACACCATTATAATCATTAATTTTTACATTCTCTTTTAGTTCTGCAATTTCCACTTTTGAAAAGTCATTTTCTATAGTTGCGTTTTTAATGCTCCCAATTAAAGCTTTATAAACATCATTAAAATAAAATTGAGCTCCTTCAATTTCTTCTGCATAAAAATAACCATCCTTTATATGAAATCTACTTTTGCTATTTGTTATTCTATCTAAAATTACACCGCCTCTTTTTATTTTTAGTTCAGTCTGGTTTTCTATTTTAGAAAAATTAATTTGACTACCAGAACCATTTACTTTTAAAATAACACCCTCAGGAACTTTAATTAGAAACTTAGGCTTTGCCCCCTTAGATTTTTCATATTTATACTTAGCTTTATTAGGCTTAGTTTTAATAGACCTTAAATATGGCTTATAACCAGCATGTATTTCATTAACAATAGAATCTTTTGTTTTTCTTCTATTAATAGTATCCTTACTTCTTAAATTCAAGGCTCTATTAGTCATTGTTACAAATTCAAAAAAACGATATTTAAAATTTTCCCCTCTACTTGTTATTATCAGGTTACCATCTTCCTTCTCTGTTGTTACTTTAATAGTTTCTACATAATTTTGTATTTGCCTTTTTGAGTATTTAGTAAAAGAAACTGAGTAATTTACGTGTACTTTATCATCAATAGAGTTCTCTATTAAAACATCATCAGTAAACAAATTAACAGTTACATTACCCTCTTTATTTACTTCAAAATCCTTTTTATACACAACTACCTCTTGCGCACTAACTACTCCTGTTGTAATTAAAATTAATAATAGTAAAATTTTATATGGTTGTTTCATTTTGATCTTTTTTTGCGTTTAATATTTTTATATGTTCTTGTATATCTTTAAGCAAACTTAGACGCGTTTGCAGATTTCTAATTAAATCTTCTACCACAAAAAGATTGTTTTTATCGGCTTTAAATTCTTTAGAAATTTGCTTGTAATCCGCATCTAACTGTGTTAGCTTTTGTTTATACCTGCGTATTAGTTTTTCATCTGTGGCCACAGCTAAAAAATTCTTCCATTCTGTATTTATATTAGCTAAATACTCTGTTTCTACTTTTTTAAGTTCTTTTGTAATTTGTACTGCATTTACCTCTTCATCATCATCTGTAGCATTTTGCTGCACAAACACAAATGCCAATCCTACAAGTAAAACAAATACTGCCGCAATCTTCATAAACCTATAATTATACTTTTTTGCAGATGGCATATTACCTAACTTCTCTAAAAACTCGTCTTTATGTGTTACTGGTAATTCTTTTTTAGGAAAATCATCTTCAGTAAAACTGTTTCTTAAATTTTTCATCTCCTTTATTTTTGTTGAATAATTTCTTTATTCGTTTTTACTTTGGTCTCATTTAACAATTCTTGCAACTGCAATCTTCCTCTACGCAAATGTGTTCTAGATGTTTTTATTGGCAACTGTAAAATTTGTGATATTTCTTCGTGATCATACCCCTCTATTAGGTACAATTGCACCACTAACTTGTATTTAACTGTTAATGACTCTATTGCTTTAAGCACTTCTTTTTTTGTTATTGCATCATTAAAATACCAATCAGATTCTTCTTCAAACTCATATTCAACATCATCTAAATCCTCAAAAATTAACTTTTGTTTTTTTAACACATCTAAGCATTGGTTAATTACAATTCGTTTTAACCAAGCTCCTATTGTGTATGTTGACTCGTAATTATTAATTTTACCAAAAGCTTTTATAAAGCTCTCCTGCATTGCATCTTTTGCATCTTCTTCGTTTCTTAAATACCTACAAGCAATGGTAAACATTGCGTCACAATAATTTGTATACAACTGTAGCTGAGATTTTTTATCTCCTTTTTTACAGCCAGCAATTAATTGGTTTGTGGTTTGTTGCATAAATCTTTGTAAGTATTCTATCTTAAAAACGATTGCTTTTTTAAAGGGTTTCATTTTTAACAAAAAAACCATCACTAAATTTTAGTGATGGTTTAAAAATAAGTAAGTTCTAAAGTATTTATACCTGAAATTTATTTTTGTAATAATTTTTATAAATAGGCACCTGTATTAATGTCATTAACGCCAGCGCCGCTATACCATATACAAAACTACTATTTAAATGTATATTTTTAAATGGTGATGTTAGCACATTATAATTTGTATTTGGCAACCAACTTGAATTTTCTGCAGTTTCAAAAAATGATAAATACACGCATAAACCACCTACTATTACAAAAATAAGTGCCCAAGCTGGTTTAGATATTAAAGTTTTATAAGTAGTGGCTGTAGACGTTTTCTCTACTACTACTTTAGACATTATTAAATCTGTAAAATCTGCAGATGTTTTCTGTACGGGTAAAGACTGCATTGCTTTGCCTATAAAATCGTCTATATTTTTTTGTTCCTTATCCATATATATTTATTATTTCTGGAGAGATCCTAGTTTCTATTATTGCTGCTAATTTTTTTCTACTCCTAAACAATTTAACTTTTAAATTATTTACAGATGTTGCTGTTACTTCTGCTATTTCTTTTAATGACATTTCATCAAAATAAAACAAGGTTAGTAAAGCTCTTTCATCTGCAGATAGTAATGCTATGCATTGCTGTATTGCAACTGTACGCTCTTTATTTTGCATTTGCTCTAAAGCATTGTCTATTGTATGTAAACTTCTTTCGGTTACATTTTCTATAGGCACAACCAAAGCATCTTTTTTTAATTTTTTAAGTTTATCTAAACTTGTATTGTAAACCACTTTATATAGCCAAGTAGAAAATTTAGAGTCGCCCTTAAACTTATTTAATTTTGCATATGCTTTTACAAATGCATCCTGTGCTACCTCCTCTGCCTCTTCATTATTACGCAACATTCTTACAGCCAAAGTAAAAACCATATCCTTGTACTTATTTACAAGAAATGTGTAAGCTTGCGGATCACCGTTTAGCACTTTAGCTATGTAATGTTGGTCGTTTGTATTAGTCATTTGTAGGTTAGACGACCTGTTAATTGGTTTGGTTACCAAAGTAGCTAAAAAATATTTTTTTGATAAACTTGTAACCATATTTTAAAAACTATCGTCTTACCATAAGAACAAAATAAAATTAATCAATTTAAATTACATAATTATGGGACCAGAAGTACTAATTGTAGCATTAATATTTGCATCTATATTTGGAGTGTTTTACTTATTTTTTTCTACACGTAACAAAGAGCGCTTGGCTTTAATAGAAAAAGGTTTAGATGCAGGCATATTTGTGAAGGGAAAACAAGACAAAGCAGCACCTATTTGGAAAATACTTACGTTAAATTTTTCTTTGCTAATAATAGGTATTGGCTTAGGAATTTTACTTGGTAATATTTTTATTAATATGGGCTTAGATGAAGCTGTTGCTGTTGGTACAACTTTTATTACTGCAGGTACGGCTTTATTAATTGGCTTTTTTATGGTAAAAAAAATGGATAAGGAATAGACTTTATTATACACCAATTATTACTACCAAATAAAACCATTGTATTTATATGCAATGGTTTTTTATCTTTATAGGATGAAAGTAATAGCAACCAACCTTGGAAAACCAACCAAAATACAGTGGAATGGCAAGGAAGAAGTAACCGGAATTTACAAATACCCAACTACTGCACCTTTACTATTAATGAGTACAGATGTTGTTAACGACACTGTAATAGACCGTAAACACCACGGAGGTACAAACAAGGCTTGTTACCTATTTTCTGCAGATGTGTATGCATATTGGAAAGACCTTTACCCTACTTTGGAGTGGAACTGGGGAATGTTTGGAGAAAACCTTACTGTAGAAGGGTTAAATGAAGCTACAATTAGAATTGGTGATATTTACAAAATAGGAACCGCTATTGTGCAAGTATCACAACCAAGAGAACCTTGTTATAAGCTAGGTATACGATTTGGAAACCAACAAATACTAAAACAATTTATAGACCATAACCGTCCTGGCACTTATGTTCGTATTTTACAAGAAGGAACAGTTAAAACAGGAGATATTTTTACATTGGTAGAACAGTCTAAAAATGAACTTACTGTACAAGATTTTTACAAGTTACTTTTTGCTAAAGAAAAAGATACCTACCTAGTAAAACTAGCTGTTAATAATACTGCATTACCAGAAAAAAAGAGAACACGCTTAGCTAAATACCTTTAAAATTATGATATATCCTTGGCACCTATACCTTATGGCACTGCTGTATGTAATTGCAGGTATTATGCATTTTATAAAACCAAAAATATACACACGTATTATGCCCAGGTATTTACCTAAACATTTATTATTGGTACATATTAGTGGTATAGTAGAGGTTGTTGTTGGTGTAGGCTTACTTTACACACCTACTAAAAACTTAGCTATTTATACATTAATAGCAATGCTTATAGTTTTTTTACTGGTACATTTTTATATGCTTTCTAGTAAAAAAGCAGCCGCAGGTATACCACGGTATATTTTATTACTGCGTATACCTTTACAGTTTGCTTTAATGTATTGGGCCTATTATTACTTACAATTTTAAGCATAAAAAAAGGAGGCTAAATAGCCTCCTAAAACTCTCACAACAATACTTAATATAATTAGTTTAAGCTAACTAATTTGCTGTATCTATCTTTGTTTACTTCTACTACAAATCTAAATTCTTCTTCAGCAAAATTAGTAAATCTAAAAGCTTTTTCAACTCTTAATTTATTATCAAAATTCTCTGTGTAAACTTCGTTTCCTTCTAAATCATATACAGAAACTACAACTTTACCTTTCTTTTTATTTAAAAAGCTCATTACTACTAAATCACCTCTTTTCTGAAAAATTGGCTTAGTAACTTCTTTTTTCTCATCTACTATAACTTCTCCATTGTTAATGTGTATAGCGTAAGAAACTTTTTTTAACATATTTTCTACGTTTAAGTAGTAGTTTCCGTCTTCTAAACTCTCTACATTAAACTTTTTAGTGTAAACCGATCTATTTTGAATTTCTTCAGAATAAAATACTGAAGAATTCTGATCTACAAATTTTACAACTGTTTGTAGATTTCTAGCTTCAAACTTGAAGATTAAATCTTTTGAATTCTTTTTTGTCACCAATTCTAATGATGATTCTTCCATTGCAAAACCAGCAGTTGATACAAATAGAAACAGAACTAACGCGGAAATTTTAAAAATTGTTTTCATAGGTTTACTTTTTTAGGGTTATTCTTTTTGTTATGAATTGGTAATTAATTACACTGCAAATATATGTGGCATATTCTGTTTATTTTACCTCTATTTTTTCCAATATCTATGCTATATTAACCATAATAGTAAACAAACACTCTATTGACGTTAATTTAACATACAAAAAGGCCTAAATATTTAAAAAAAGGTGTTTTATAATGTATAGATATTATATTTTTGTATTCTAACTATTTAAAGATGACAAATCAAAAACCTATTTTTGAATCTATAGCTCCAGATTTTGGACATTCATTTACCTACCAAAAGTTTGATGAAGCCACTAATAATAAAAACAATACTTGGCATTATCATCCTGAAATAGAATTGGTTTATGTAAATGGTGGTTCTGGCAAAAGACAAATTGGAAGTCACATATCTTATTACACAGATGGAGATTTAATTTTAATTGATGGTAATTTACCACATTGTGGACTTACAGATGTGCTCACAAAAAACAAAAGTGAAACCGTAGTACAAATGTTACCCAACTTTTTAGGCGATAACTTTTTTAACTTACCCGAGCTTAGAAACATTAAATCTTTATTAGATACTTGCAAAGGTGGTATTGCTTTTCATGGCAATACTAAACTTAAAATTGGAGATAAAATTGAAGTATTAGAATACCAAACAGATTTTCAAAGATTAATATCTATACTAAACATATTAAATGAGTTGGGTAAATCTAAAGAGTATACTTTATTAAACGCAGAAGGTTTTGCTATGAAAACAGAAGTTAAAGATAACGACCGTATTAATGTTATTTTTAATTACGTTAAAGCAAACTTTAGAGAAGAAATTACATTAGACAGTATAGCGTCTTTGGTTAATATGACGGTACCATCATTTTGTAGGTATTTTAAAAAAATTACCAATAAAACATTTATACAGTTTACCAATGAGTATAGATTAGTACACGCTTCTAAATTACTAGCAGAACAAAAAATGAGTATTACAGAGGTTTGTTTTGAATGTGGTTTTAATAATTTTTCTCACTTTAATAAATCGTTTAAAAAATTTACCGGACAAAACCCTTCAGAATACAGAAACGAACTAAAAACTATTGTTGCTTAAATTAGTTAGTTGTTTGTACCTTATTATATAGGGCACAAAAAAAATCGGTTTTAAATATATTTAAAACCGATTTTTTTTATTTGTTATCCTTATTAATGCAAGTTACATACTGTCTTTACTAAGTTTGGATGGCCTTACTAATGTCCTCATACACAACTACATTATACAAAATGCAACAGTTATGCCAAAATTTAAAAAAACACAGTTGTATTTACTAAATAATCGTTAAAACTATTTATAAATTTGGTTTAACACCTTAGCTAAGCGTAAACCTCCTTTTAATAATTGCTTGCGTAATGTACCCATATGTAGGTAACTGTATCTGTAACCTAGTTTTTCTCCTATTTCTGCAGACTTATACACTTCTTCTGCTAAATCTTGAGATTCCTCTATCCAATCATAAATAGTACCTTCTTTTATTTTAGCTTTTTCTTTTTTGTCTAATTTAGGTAAAGCGTTGGCTAGTTCTGTATAACTCATCCCGTAAGACTCTATCATATCAGAATCCCAAACACGGTGTAAGTTAGACCCTCCATTAAACCAGCGTACTTGTATATCATTACCTCCTTTGTCTTCTGCGTGTCCTGCGTGTAAAGGTTGGTGCATATCTCCTACTAAATGTACTAACATTTTTAAATGAAAGGATTTATCTTTTTTAGAGCTTTTTTCATCTTTTAATACAGATACACATTTTTCTATACCTATCATTAAATCTCCTTCTTTTGGAGGCGTAATTTCTGTGTACTTTTTATCAGCAGGAAAATTTACATAATGCCAAGGAAAATAAGCTCTAAAATCACGATCAGATTTTATTTCATCTGCATAATTAGATACAAATGCTAAATCTTGCCCTTCTAATATTTTCTTTATTGCCTTTTTTGCTTTTCTACTAAGTTCTTTCTGTGCTACCTCACCAACAGTTCTGTGCCCTGTTTTACCCCAAAAAATGTTGTTAGCAAAGGAAACTTGTACTGCTAAAAAAAGTAAAATACTTATCTTTTTCATTCTAATAATATTTTTGGCTAAAATAGATAATGTAGCTTAAAGTAATGTTATTTTTTAGTTGGTTTTAATTTTTTAACTTATCCTTATACACAAAAACATTCTATTTTGATTTTAAAGAAAATAAAGAATCCATATTTAAGGTACACCACTATACTATTACTTGCTTTTACACTTATAATCTCATTATTTATTTTAAGTGTTTATGTAGGTGTATGGGGAAAAATACCTAGCAAAAAAGAACTAACAACATTAAAGTACCAACAAGCATCAGAAGTTTATTCTGCAGATAGTGTTTTAATTGGTAAATATTATTTACAAGATAGGCAACCCATACCTTATGCAAATTTCCCTAAACATTTAATAGATGCATTAGTGGCTATTGAAGATGAGCGTTTTTACAGTCATAGTGGCGTAGATTATAAAAGTATGCTTAGGGTTGCATTTAAAAGTATTTTATTGCAAGACAAATCTTCTGGTGGTGGTAGCACTATTAGCCAACAATTAGCAAAAAACTTATATCCAAGAACAAAACGTGGAAAGTTTAATTTAGCTATTGCTAAACTTAAAGAAATGTTTGTTGCCAGTAGGCTAGAAAGTATTTATAGTAAAGAAGAAATACTATATCATTATTTAAATCAGGTATCTTTTGGTGATAATACACACGGCATAGAAAGTGCTTCTTTAAAGTTTTTTAATAAACACGCTAAACAATTAACTATCCCCGAAGCTGCCACATTAGTAGGTATGCTAAAAGCTACATACGGCTATAACCCTAGAGTTTTTCCTAAAAAAAGTACCAATCGCAGAAATTTAGTAATGCAAGCGATGTACAAAAACGGGTATATAAATGAAAAACAAAAAGATACTCTGCCTCAAACTCCTTTACAATTAAACTATAGAGACTTTAATTATAATGATGGTATTGCTCCCTATTTTAGAGAAGAGGTTAGAAAGCAACTTTTAAAATGGACTAAAGAAAAAAATGCAAAAGGTGAAGATTTAAATATTTATACCTCCGGATTAAAAATATACACCACTTTAAATTACAAAATGCAATTGTTAGCAGAAGAAGCTATGCAAGAGCATATGAAAAAATTACAATCAGATTTTGAAAAAAGTTATGGTAAAAATGCACCGTGGCTAACCAATAAAAGTATTATTAACAAAGCGGTAAAACAATCATTACCCTATAAAAAGCTAAAAGCACTAAACCTACCAGAAAAGCAAATACTAGATTCTTTAAACAAAAAAAAGAGAATGACTTTAGCTACTTGGGATAAAGACATTACAATACAAGCCAGTACAATAGATAGTATTAAGCATTACAGTAAGTTTTTAAATATCGGCTCTTTGGCTGTAGATCCAAAGAGTGGAGAAGTAAAAGTTTGGATTGGTGGTGTTAATTTTAAACACTTTAAGTACGACCATATATCGCAAAGTAAAAGGCAAGTTGGCTCTACTTTTAAACCAATTGTATACACCACTGCCTTAGAGCAAGGCATTGGTCCGTGTACATATTTCTCTGCACAAGAGGTAGAATATAAAAATTTAAAACAATGGAGCCCGTCTAACTCTGGCTCTAAAGATGAAGCCTACCTTAATTACACAATGCAAGAAGCACTTAGTAAATCTGTAAACACTGTTGCTGTTAAAGTATTAGAGAAAGCAGGAATAAAAAATACTATTGAACAAGCTAAAAAAATGGGAATCTCTACAGACTTACCTAATGAGCCTTCTTTGGCTTTAGGTACTGCAGAGGTAAAAATTAACGAACTAGCAAAAGCATACACAACTTTTGCTAATAATGGCAAGCACAGCACTCCGTTTTTAATTAAGCAAATTGCAACCAGTAAAGACTCTATAATTGAAACTTTTGAACCACAAATTAGTAAAGAAGCCGCTTTTTCTAATAAAACTAATATGATTATGTTAGAGTTAATGAAAGCTACTATTAATACTGGCACAGCCTCAAGAATACGTAACAGCTACAAATTAACTAATGACATTGCAGGCAAAACAGGTACTACCCAAAACAATAAAGATGCTTGGTTTGTAGGCGTAACTCCTAAATTAGTAAGCGTTACTTGGGTTGGTTTAGACAATCATGAAATTGGATTTAAAAGCACAAGTTTAGGTCAGGGTGCAAATGCAGCATTACCTGCTTTTGCTTTGTTTCTTCAGAAAATGAATAAAGAAGCCGATTTTAATTACATTACAAAAGCCAAATTTAAAAAACCTACAGATGCAATTTTGCAAGATTTAGACTGTGAACCCATAAAAAAAGATGGCTTTTTAAAACGTTTATTTAAAAACCCTAATAAGAAAAAACGTAAAGAGTTTAAGCGTAGTTAGTCTCTTATTAATATATTTATAAAAACTATAAGGATTAAAACTAATATGAAAGAATATAAGATTGTTAGACAAAGAACTAAATTCCGTAATACAGATAGCGAATTTGAAAATGAATTAAATGCATTAGCTAAACAAGGTTGGATAGTAAAATCTTCTATTGTTATGAATAGCTCAAGTTTATTTAAGGTAATTTTAGAGCGCGATAAAAACAGGTAATTATGAAAAAACTACTAATACTATGTCTCGTATTCCCAATTCTAATTTTTGCTCAAGAAGTAAAAAAAGAAGAACTAGATTTAAAAAACGGAGACATTAGTTTACCTGGTACCTTAACAGTGGCCCAATCTAAAAATAAAACACCACTTGTAATTTTTATTCAAGGCTCTGGTAATGGTGACCGTAATGGTAACCAAGCCGGTACACTAATGCAAATTGGCTATATAAAAACCCTTAGAGATAGTTTAAATGCTAAAGGAATTTCATTTTATAGCTATGATAAAAGATCTGCAAATCTTAACAATTTAAAAAGTGTAAAAGATATTAGCTTTAAAGGTTTTGTTGCAGATGCCAACGTAGCTATAGATTATTTTAAAAACGACAAACGCTTTAGTGGCATTACTATAATTGGGCATAGCCAAGGTTCTTTGGTTGGTATGTTGGCCATTAATGCTCGTAATGATAAAGCTGTTACTTCTTATATTTCTTTAGCCGGACCAGGAAAAACTTTTGACAAAACAATTGTAGAACAATTAACAGCGCAAAACCCAAGTTTAGGCCAAGCCGCAAAAGAACAATTTGAAGAATTAGTACAGACAGATACTATTAAAGAGGTTAATCCGCTTTTAATGAGTGTTTTTCAACCAGTTTATCAAAAATTTATGAAAGAATGGGCTACAGAAAATCCTGCTACTGAAATTAAAAAAATGAAGATTCCTGTTTTAATTTTAAATGGTGATGCAGATCTTCAAGTTAGTACAGACGATGCTCAATTATTAAAAAACGCCCAGCCAAAAGCTACTTTAAAAATAATTCCAAAAATGAATCATGTTTTAAAAGTTGTGAATTCTATAGTTGAAAACCAAGAAGCTTATACATCAAAAGACTATAAAATATCTAAAGAGCTTATTAATACTATAGATAAATTTGTATCTAACTAAAAAAAACTTGTGAACCTATAATAATGACTTATAAAATTTTGTGTTCTGATTTAGACGGAACCTTACTTACCACAAAAAATGATGTTTCTGAAGTAACCATATCAGAAATAAACAGAATAAAAAACCACCTTAAAATAATTTTAGTTTCTGCCAGAATGCCAAAGTCTATGCGCTACTTGCAAGAAAGATTAGGCATACAAAATTTACCTATTATTTGCTATAATGGTGCTTTAGTCTTAGATAATAACAAAGAGTTATTTTCTACTTTCATAAGCATTAAAGAATTGCAAACCATATACACTATTGCAGAAAAATACAACGTAAAAATGGGACTGTATTTTAATGATGAATGGTATGTACCACAAGACTCTGAGCGCGTTCAAAAAGAAATTCACCATACAAAAGCAGAGCCAATTTTTGAAGACACTAAAGTAACATTAGTAAATTGGGAAAAGAGAGGTGTTGGTGCCCATAAAATTATGCTAATGGGAACTAAAGAAACTACAGATGCTATTTTTACAGCCTTAACATCAGCATTAAGTGAACTTCTTCATTTTTACAGATCTAATGACACTTTAATAGAAGTTGCCCCTAAAACCATATCTAAATTATCTGCTATAGAATTACTACTGCAAAATGAAACTTTAGATGAAGTTATTGCATTTGGAGACAACTATAATGATATGGAAATGCTAACCCATGTTGGTTGTGGTGTAGCTGTAGAGAACGGAAGAACAGAAGTTAAGGCAATTGCAAACCACATAACTCTTAAAAATACAGAAAACGGAGTTGCGCATTTTATTAAGCAAAACATCATAATTTAAGTATATTTGAGAAAACTCACTTTTTAGAACAACTATACCTATGACCGAAAATTTTATTGAACCACTTATTACAGATGATAAAGTTGTTTTTGGATTACTAACACTTTGCTTAGGCTTTGTTTTTTACACCTCAGCAAAAAAAACTGGTTTTTGGGGTAAATTTTACACCATTGTACCTGGTATTTTACTTTGTTACTTATTACCTGCAATTTTAACCTCTACAGGAATTATTGCAGAAACTTGGAAAACAGTAGATGATGCAGGTATAATAACAGAACACGAGTCTGGCTTATACCATATGGCAAGTAGGTATTTATTACCTGCCGCTTTGGTTTTAATGACCTTAAGTATAGACTTAAAAGCAATAACCAATTTAGGCTCTAAAGCTCTAATTATGTTTTTAACAGGTTCTGTAGGTATAATTATTGGCGGGCCATTAGCTATATTAATTGTTTCTATTTTTTCTCCTGATACTGTTGGTGGTAATGATTTTGATGCTATATGGAGAGGACTTTCTACCATTGCTGGTAGTTGGATTGGTGGTGGAGCAAACCAAGCTGCTATGTTAGAAATTTTTCAGTATAATCCAGAAAAATATGGTGGTATGGTACTTATAGATGTTGTTGTAGCTAATATTTGGATGGCCATTATTTTATTAGGTGTTGGTAAAACTACTAAAATTGACAAGTGGTTAAAAGCAGATGCATCTGCCATAGAAAAATTAAAGGTGAAAGTAACTGCTTTTACAGAAAAAATTACAAGAATACCAACTACACAAGATTATATGATGTTGCTTTTCTTTGCCTTTACGGCAGTTGGCTTAGCACATTTTTTAGGTGAAAACATTAGCTCTTATTTAGGAGATAATGTTGCTGCTGTAGCAGATAAAAAAAGTTTTTTATCTTTTTTAGGTTCTAGCTTTTTCTGGATGGTTGTTTTAGCTACTATTGCTGGTATAGCATTATCTTTTACAAAAGCTAAAAACTTAGAAGGTGCTGGTGCTAGTAAAATAGGCGGTGTATTTATATACGTTTTAGTTGCTACTATTGGTATGAAAATGGATTTAGGTAAGGTATTAGAAAACCCAGGATTAATTGCCATTGGCTTAATTTGGATTACCATACACGCTGGTTTACTAATATTAGTTGCTAAACTTATTAAGGCTCCTTATTTCTTTTTAGCTGTTGGTAGCCAAGCCAATGTTGGTGGTGCAGCTTCTGCGCCTATAGTAGCTGCAGAGTTTCACCCATCATTAACATCTGTAGGAGTGCTACTTGCTGTTTTTGGCTATGTAGTAGGTACAGGCGGTGCACTACTTTGTGCATACCTTATGGAAGTTGCCTCTGCTCTTTAATTAAAAAGTTATACACAAAACAAAAAGCATTAACGATTTTTTAAGAAAAATTATTGATATTTGCTGCACTTAAAAAATTATAAAATGAATAGATTTTTTCTTCTGTTTCTTCTAGGTATTAGCATTATTGCTTGTAATTCTACAACTAAAAACACTATGACTGTTTCTGGTAATGTAAAAGGCCTAAAAAAAGGAACATTGTATTTACAAAAAGTGAATGATACTGTTTTAATTACAGTTGATTCTTTACAAATTAAAGGAGATGGTAATTATACATTATCTACTGAATTAGAAAGTCCTGAAATATTTTATTTGTATTTAGACAAGTCTGATAACTCTGAATTTAATGATAGAATTACTTTTTTTGGAGAACTTGGTAACATTACTATTAATACAGCTTGGAACACATTTGCTTTAAATGCAAAAATTGAAGGATCTGATTCTCAAAAAAAACTAGAAGAGTTTAGAAAAAATGCTTCTAAGTTTAATGCAGAAGCATTACGCCTTGCACAAACGGCACAGTTGCCAGGCATACAAGGTAATGAGCAAGCTATAGATTCTTTAAATAAAATGTTATCTAAAAATAACTTACGTGGATATTTGTATGCTTTAAACTACTCATTAAACCACAAAGAGTCTTACGTGGCTCCTTATTTAGCTTTAACAGAAGTACCAGATGTTAATGTTAAATACCTAGACTCTATCTACAACTCATTGCCAGATAGTATATCGGTTTCTAAATATGGTAAAAAGTTAAAAGAACATATTAGCAAAGTAAAAGCTGCTAACAAATAAGCATAAAAAAACATCCGCCAATGGCGGATGTTTTTATTTTGTATAAACAGTAAAAATTAACCTAATTTGTTAACCTCTGCTATTAATTCTGTAGCTTTAGTTTCTAGCTCTGTACGTACAGCACTTAAATGCTTACTTCTATTATCTACATCTTTATTGTTTACTTTAGCGATTAACTCATCAAAAGTAGCAATTGCAGAATCTATAATTTTAGAACCTTCTTTAGAATCTTTAGAGTTTGAAGTTGCTTCCCAAAAGTAAACTGCTTCAATAATATCTCCTAAAACAAAATTGATGTCTTTTTTTAAATCTCTTATGCTTGCCATTTGTATTTATTTTTATGCAAAAATACATATTTAACTTATACAAAGAGTTTCTAACCCTTAATATATTAGCTTAAGTCTTAAATAGGTTAAATTGTTACTTCTAATAACTTAGCTCCGCTAGAAATTATTTCTATAGATTTAGAAAGTGCTGGCACTAAAATAGTTTCTCCTTTTACCAAGTTAGCTTCACCAAATTCGTTTTTCACAGTTGCAGAACCACCTACACACATATAAATAGTAAAAGAGTCTCTACTAGTTACATCTTGTTTAATATTTTCCGTTAATTCTATAAAATTAGTTTTAAAGTAAGGGCAATCTACCATTGTGTTTACCTCATTCTTCTCTGTACTATATGTAACTTTAAAATCGTCCTTTTTAGTGTAATCTATAGCATCTAAAGCTTGCTCTGTATGCAACTCTCTTAGGTTTCCGTTTTTATCTTTACGGTTAAAATCAAAAACTCGATAAGTAACGTCAGAAGTTTGCTGAATTTCTGCTAATAAAACACCTGCACCAATTGCGTGTATTTTTCCTGTATTAATAAAAAAAGTATCACCTTCTTTTACCTTTTCATAGTTTAGTAAATCTAGTAACGTATCATTTTTAATACTGTTGGCATACTCATCTTTAGCTACATCTTTATTAAAACCTACAATAAGCTCAGCATCTTGGTCTGCATCCATTACATACCACATTTCTGTTTTACCAAAAGAGTTATGTCTTTTTTTAGCCAACTCATCATTTGGGTGTAACTGTATAGATAAATCTTGCTTGGCATCTATAAATTTTATCAATATAGGAAACTCTTTGCCAAAACGTTCTGCTACACTTACGCCTAAAAGATCATTTGTTTGTGTATTAATTAGCTCTTGCAATGATATACCTGCTAAATCTCCGTTAGAAACCACAGAAACATCTCCTTTAACGGTAGACAACTCCCAGCTTTCTCCTGTTATATCATTTTCTATGGGCTTATTTAAAACATCTCTTAACTTGGTACCTCCCCAAAGTCTTTCTTTTAAAATAGGGTTAAATTTTAACGGATACATATATGTGTTGTTTATAAATTTGACATTTTTTTATCCAGAATAGGTTACATAGTTTCGTGGGGTCTCATACAATACAACCTCCAAGTCTTTTGTAGCATCTATCTCTGGTCTAAGCTTGTTCCAAATAACCACAGCTATGTTTTCTGCTGTTGGGTTTAATTCTTTAAACTCTGGAACCTCTATATTTAAATTTTTATGATCTAAAGCTTTCTCTATTTTTTCTTTAATAAGATCTTTTAAAACTTTCATATCCATTACAAAGCCTGTTGTAGGATCTATTTCTCCTGCAACGCTAACAATAAGTTCATAATTGTGACCATGATAATTAGGATTGCTACACAAACCAAAAACTGCTTTATTTTTTTCTGCATCCCAATCTTTATTATGCAGTCTGTGAGCCGAATTAAAATGTGCTTTTCTACTTACTTTAACCTTCATATTAATATTGGTTTTGAAGTGTGTACTTGTGAAAACGGTCAAAAATTATTTTAAACCATTCTGTATAGTTTTGAGGATTTTTATTGATATCTATTTTTATATCATCTAAAGCCATCCATTTCCAATCTTCTACTTCTGCTTTGTTTATATTGGGCTCATCATTAAACTTCCCAATCATTACATGGTCTAATTCATGCTCTGTTAAACCATTATCAAAAGGAGCTTTGTATATAAATGAAAAAAGTTCTTTTAGTTCTGTTACAAATCCCATTTCTTCTTGTAACCTTCTTTTACCTGCTTCTAAGTTAGTCTCACCTACTCTTTGGTGACTGCAACAGGTGTTGGTCCATAACAAAGGAGAGTGATATTTCTCTGATGCACGTTGCTGCAACATTGTTTCTCCTTTATCATTCATTACAAATACAGAAAATGCTCTATGGAGGAGTGCTTTTTCATGAGCCTCCATTTTACCCATTGTTCCTATTTGCTGGTCTTGTTCGTTAACTAATATTACTTGTTCTTCAATCATAATATTACAAAAATAAGACCTTTATGTTATTTATGAGCAACATAAAAAAGAAAAAACACCTTTACAAGTAAAAGTGTTTTTCATCTATTTTTATCGCTAAATTATTAAATTAAAAGAATCTAGGCGATTTTAAATTTTTCTTAGTTTTTATAAAGTCATAACGCAACATTACCTCAAAAGAGCCATCATTAAAAGAAGTACTACCTAGTTCTGTTGTTTCTTTATCGTAGGCTAAACCTATCATAAAATCTTCTGACACTTGAAAACCAAACATTCCACTAAATGCCGCACTCCAACGGTATGCTCCCCCTAAAATAAATTTATCGTTAAACATAAAATTAGCAGACAAATCTACTTGTAATGGAGCACCTTTTACACCTTTGGTTAAAATTGTTGGTTTAAACTTTACAGATTCATTTAAATCAAAAACATATCCTGTCATTAAATAAATATGCATTTGCTCATTTGCTACTGTTGGGTTAGAACCCTCTGCAAAATGTTTTGTTTCTAATATTCTTGGAACAGATAAACCTGCATAAAATTTTTCTGTATGATAATAAACTCCAGCACCAACATTTGGTGAAAATCTATTATCAATATCTTGCTGTAAAGTTGGATCTACACCATTGCTATTATCTTGGTTTAGTTCTGAAAAACGAACATCTAATAAGTGTGCACTAGCCTTTAAACCAAATGACAACCTACCCTCTAAAGATGTATATATTGTATAGGAAAAATCGCCATCAAAATAGGTTTCTGAAGTTGGACCAATTACATCGTTAACCACAGAAAAACCAACTCCCACACCTCTATACCCAACTGGTGTATGAAAATTAAAGGTTTGCGTTTTTGGCGCCCCATCTAGACCTACCCATTGAGACCTGTGCAGTAAACCAACACTCATATGACCACGAGAACCTGCATAAGCCGGATTTATACTAATGGTATTGTACATATACTGTGTGTATTGCGCATCTTGCTGTGCCCAACCAGATACAGTACCTAAGGTTAACAGCAATGTAATTGCTATTAATAGTTTATAATATTTTATTATTGCGCTCATAAACTTAATGCTATTTGTTTAAATATATGTAGCCGCTAAGCTGTTTAGTTTTACCTGCTGGTGTTGTATAATCTAACACATAAAAATATGTTCCAACTGGTAATTTTTTATCTTTATTAACTGTAACTCTACCGTGAGATGTACCGTCAAAATTATTGTTTTGAGTGTCATAAGACTTTGTAACAAACACTTGTACTCCCCATCTATTGTATATTCTAATAGTATTGTTAGGGAACCTCTCTAGTCCTGTTATTTTAAGTACATCATGTATACCATCTCCGTTAGGTGTAACTACATTAAATATTTCTATACCATCTTCTTCAGTCTCTGGAAAGTCTAAATAATCTGGAATTCCGTCTCCGTCTGCATCATCATTTGCATAATCTCCATCATTATTAATGTCTTCATCAATAGTTGGTATGCCGTCTCCATCATCATCCGCATCTCTATAATCAGATTCGTTATCACCATCTGAGTTAGGTAAATCATTTAAAGGATCATCTATTTCATCATTTTTATCATCATCAATAGATGTTTCTCCTTCAAAACCATCATCTAGACCATCGTTATCCTTATCAGACCCTACAAATGTATCATCTGGAATACCATTACTGTCTGTATCATTAGCTTCTATTACATCTGGCACACCATCGTTATCACTGTCTTCATCTAAGTAATCTGGCAAACTATCTCCATCTGTATCTACCGGAAATATTCCTAAATTACCATCAGTTTCATAAGCGTCATCTAAACCATTACCGTTTTCATCTAAACCACTAGGAGGTACATAATCTGCTGTAGTTTGCGCTTCAACGTTATCTGGAATACCATCATCATCTGCATCTATATCTAAATAATCTGGAATACCATCACCATCCGTATCTGTAGGATCTGTAGCTGGGTTATTATCTCCGTCTAAGTTCAGATCTTCAAAACTATCTAATATACCATCATTATCTGCATCTAAATCTGTCATTTCTACCTCATTCACAATAACAGTAATAGTAGATGTACTACAATTACCTAGAGTATCACAAATGGTATAAGTAAAAGTATCTCTACCAATATATCCTGGGTTTGGCGTGTATGTTATAACATCATCAGACGGGTTGTTTGGTGTACCATTATCATTTACGTCAATTGTACCGTTTGTTGGGTTTGTTGTTGTAAATGTACCATTGGTAGGTAAATCGTTATCATTTAAATGCCAATTATCTATAATTAATGTTTCATCTTCATTAGTTGCCACAACATCATCTTGTGTATCTAATATTGGTACAACAGTAACATCTACAGTTGCTGTACTACAATCACCATAACTATTACACACGGTGTATGTAAAAGAGTCTGGACCATTATAATTTGCATCTGGGATATAGGTAATAATATCATCAGACGGAATATTTGGTGTTCCATTATCATCAATAATTACCGTACCATTTACAGGGTCTGAAGTTGTTAATGTGCCAGGATTAGGTAAACCATTATCATTAGCAAAAACATCTACGATTATTGAGGTGTCTTCATCTACTGTAACAATATCATCTTCTAAATCACTTGCCTCACTCATACATACTACCTTAAAACTAGGTAGCTGAACAGAGTTACCTGCTTTAAGCAATGTTGCCACATATTTTATAACATCTTTAGTTGCTATAACTTGTGGTGCTGTTTGATTACCTGTTAACGCAGGAGACCAACTTACAGTTGCTCCTGCCGGCACATTAGCAGAAATATCTAATGTGACCTCATTATTTGGAGTATTACAGTCTGTTAATATAAAATATGTACTTGCGTTTTTACCACACAAGGTACCATCATACGTTGCAAAATATACGCCAGGCTGACTAACTTCATAGAAGAAATCGGTACCTAAAACAGTACTTGTATCAGCTGCATTATACCACTTATAATTATTCTCGTCTGTACTATTTGGTGCTTGCAATAAAAATTGAGCACTAACTACATTAGCGCAAAACAAGCCTAGTAGCAGAGCGAATAAAAATTTATATGTTTTAATTGATTTCAAATTTCTAGGATAAGTTTTTATTCGCTTTAGCTTACTTTACTACAAATACAACGTTTATTAAAGTGTTGTAGTCTGTAGGTTGATTAGTTACTGTATATGTTAATACTCCATTTGCATTTATAGACATTGTAGCCGTATTAAATACAGTAGGATCTGCATATGTAACATAGTAATATAATTCTGTTCTAGTATATGTTGGTAAAGCTGATGGTGCACCTGCACTACCAATAGTTGGCGTACCATATTGCTTAATATACTCATCATATAAATCTAATGTCTTAGTTCCGTTTGTTGCAACATCTACTTCTACAGAAGGCGGATAAAATATACGTGCTGCTTTAGATGTAATAGGAGCTATTGCTTGTATTACTTCTTGTACATTTGTTTCTGCTGTTGGTGATGCTTCACCTCCTTCATCTACATCTATAGGTGTACGTAACTCTACTTCGTCATCATATTGATCATCTGAACCTAAATCTGATAATGGAACATTAAAGTTTCCTCCGCCATCTGTTAATCTTAAATTAGTACCTACTACTCTAAAATTAGTATTGTATTCGTTACCGATTACAGAATCTGCATCATCAACATTAATAGTAACATTGTTACCTCCTGATATAGCTACATAACCTGCATTACCATTTGTTGATAATGTCTGATCATCTGATGCTGGATCTCCTGGATCTCCTTTTTGTCCCGCTGGGCCTTGTGGTCCTTGAGCACCTGTTGCTCCAGTGGCACCTCTCTCACCTTGATCTCCTTTATCTCCTTTATCTCCCTTTTGACCATCCTGACCATTTTGTCCTGGTTGTCCTTGAGGTCCCTGCGGACCTTGTGCTCCTGTTGCTCCAATGGCACCTCTTTCACCCTGATCTCCTTTATCTCCTTTTTCTCCCTGTGGACCTTGCGCTCCTGTTGCGCCAGTCT
>NZ_ARZX01000008.1:0-144838 GCF_000568425.1 Cellulophaga geojensis KL-A | reverse complement strand
TTTATTCACCCATATTGGTGTAATAAACGCACATTTCTAGTTTTAGCGCTTAATTTTCTTACAATATAAAAACATTTTTTTTAGTACAAATACAGATATGTGTAATTGTATCAGAATTAATTATAAATGGTAGCTATAGTAACTTAAAATGTAAAATACTTTTAACTTTTAGGCATAAAAAAAACCATACTTTACTACAAGTATGGTTTTGTGGTTTGTGTTTAGTATAACCCTAAAATGGGATAATTTATTTTTTCTTTAGCTTTTTAATTACTGCTATAGTTTGTTTTACGGTAGCCTCTAAGCCTTTATAATCTTTATTAGCTATAACATCTTTACTAATTAATTTAGAGCCTATACCAACACAAGTAACACCTGCATTAAACCAAGCTGCTAAATTGTCTTCTTCTGTGGTTACACCGCCTGTTGGCATTACGTTTGTCCACGGTTGCGGACCTTTTATGGCTTTTACAAAACCTGCTCCGTAGGTTGCGCCAGGAAATAGCTTTACTACCTCACAACCCAACTCTTCTGCTGTGTTTATTTCTTTTAAAGAGCCACATCCAGGAGACCACATTACTTTGCGTCTGTTACAGGCTATGGCAATGTCTTCTCTAAAAGATGGTGTTACAATAAAATTGGCTCCCATTTGCATATACAAAGAGGCTGCTGCTGCATCTGTAACAGAACCAACACCTAATACCATACCCGGTAATTCTTTTATGGCATATTTATTTAGCTCAGAAAAGACTTCAAAAGCAAAATCTCCACGTGCGGTAAATTCCATTAAGCGTGCGCCTCCATTGTAACAAGCTTTTAAAATGTTTTTTGCTAAATCTACATCAGAATGGTAAAACAAGGGTACCAAACCGGTTTCATTCATTGTATTAAAAACTTCTATTCTGCTATATTGTGCCATAATTGTATGCTGTGTTTTTATTATTTTTAAGTGTTAGCGTGCTACTTTACCAGAGGCATCGCCACTCATTAGTTTTTCTACCTCATCTGCCGTTACCAAATTAATGTCTCCGGCTATGGTATGCTTTAAACAACAGGCTGCTACTGCAAAATCTACTGCTTGTTGTGCGTTATATTCTTTATTTAGTAAGCCATAAATTAAACCTCCCATAAAAGCATCTCCGCTACCTACCCTATCTACAACTGGCGTAACATCTTTTATTGCTGCGCTGTACAGCTCGCCATTATCATACAAAATACCTCCAATTTGTTGGTGAGATGCGCTTATAGAGTAGCGTAATGTTGTAGCTACTTTTTCTAAATTAGGATACAATGTAAACAATTTATTATACAAGATTGGTAAGGACGCTTTATTTTGGTAATCTGGTTTTTCTTCTGCCAAGCCCGACATAAAAAATGCGGTATCTAAGTCGCCCAAAATTACATTGCTATAAGATAATAACTCTGGCATAATATCTTTAGGTTCTTTGCCATATTGCCACAATTTTGCTCTGTAATTTAGATCCGATGTTATAAAAACACCCATTTTACTGGCTACTTTTACGGCCTCTAAACATACATCTGCTGCTGTTTGTGATACTGCTGGTGTTACACCACTCCAATGAAAAACGGTGGCGTCTTTAAAAACTTCTTCCCAATTTATAGTACCTGGTGTAATGGTTGCCATTGCACTATTAGCTCTGTCATACACCACCTTACTACCTCTAGTACCTGCACCGGTTTCTAAAAAATATACACCTAACCTATCACCTCCAAAAGCAATATTTTTAGCTTGTACATTACGTTTTTTTATTTCCATTAGGGCTGTATGGCCCAAATCATTCTCTGGTAAACGTGTAACAAACTCGGCCTCTAAACCATAATTTGCAATAGATACTGCAACATTAAACTCGCCACCACCATACGTAGCCGTAAAGTTATTTGCTTGCGAAAAGCGCAAATGTCTTTGTGTAGACAAACGCAACATAATTTCTCCAAAGGTGACAACTTTACTCATTTTTATATTTTTTAATTAAAATTTACATATGGTTAATCGATTAAGCATTGAGCTAAAATAAAATCAAAACCACCTTGTTACACTATAGTAGCTTTGATTGTATGTGTATTTTCAATACTTTTGATTAATCGATTAAGCAAATATATTAAAAATTGTCAAACAAAAAAACCACTCTAAAAGATATTGCTGTTAAGCTAAACATATCTACCGCTGCTGTTAGTAAGGCTTTGCGTAACGACTCTAGAATTAGTAAAAAAACCAAAGAAGCTGTAAAAAAAATAGCAAAAGAGTTGGATTATCAGCCAAATAACCTTGCTAGTGCCCTACGTAGTGGCAAAAGTAACTTGGTTGGCGTAATGGTACCAAGTACCAATAGTTCTTATTTTTCATCGGTTTTACAAAATATAGAAGAGGTATTAAACAGCAAAGGGTATAATGTTATTGTAACACAGTCTAACGAGTCTTACACTAAAGAATGTAACAATATAGACACACTACTTTTTACGCAAGTAGATGGTATTATTGCTTCTATGGCAAATGAAACGGTAGATTTAGACTTTTTTGAAAAAATAAAAACCAAAGGCATACCTCTTATTTTGTTTGATAGAGGTGAAAACGATTTAAATGTTGATTACATTGGTATTAACGATTATGATAGTAGCCATATGATTGTTGACCATTTGGCTCAAAAAGGCTGTAAAAAAATTGCTCATATAGGCGGATTTAAACACACACGTATTTTTAACAACAGAATTAGAGGTTATGTTGATGCTCTACACAAACACAATTTTACTTTTATTGATGATTATGTAAGCGAAAGTAACCTTACTATTGAAGATGGTAGAATACAAATGAAAAAATTGCTTGCCCTACAGAACCCACCAGATGCTGTATATGCTGCTAGTGATTATGCTGCTCTTGGGGCTTTGCAAGTTTTAAAAGAAGAAAATATAGCGGTGCCTAATACTATTGCGCTTGTTGGTTTTGGTAACGAACCCTTTACCACAATGGTTACACCTACCATAACAAGTGTAGACCAACATAGTGCAGAAATTGGTAAAATTGCTGCACAAACCTTTTTAGAATATGCTGACCAAAAAACAGCTACACAGCAATTAAACAAAAAGATATTAGAGGCTAAACTTATTGTTAGAGAATCTTCTTAAGAAACTCATTAGTTTTTTTATTTTTACTTAAAATTAAGAGATTTTAGTTATAATATGAAAAGAACAAAAGTAAATTTAAGCAATTGGGAACGCACAGAACACTATAATTTTTTTTCTGCTTTTACTGAACCTTTTTTTGGTATTACATTAACTATAGATTGCACAATAGCATTAAAAAAAGCTAAAAAAAAAGAAACTTCATTTTTTTTATATTATTTGTACAGAGCAACAAAGGCTGCTAATATGGTTGAAAACTTTAGGTACAGAATTATTGATGATAACGTTTATTTATATGACAGCATAAATGCATCCCCCACAATAGGCAGAGATAACAATACCTTTGGTTTTTCTAACATTATATATCATAAAAACGAAACTGAATTTATTAAAAATGCTAAAGAAGAAATAGAAAAAGTTAAAAAGGGAACTACACTATTTCCTACTCCAAAAGATAGTGACGACTTTAATGCAGTAATACACTGTTCTGCCCTTCCTTGGTTAAATTTCACTAGTATGTCACACGCCAGAAACTATAACTTACCAGACAGTTGCCCAAAAATATCCTTTGGTAAAGTAGTAAGTATAAATAACAAGCAACAAATGTCTATTTCTATACACTTACACCATGGATTAGCAGACGGGTACCACGTATCTCTTTTTGCCGAAAAATTTCAAGAACTTATGAATTCTTAAATTAAGTCTCTTAACCTAGTTGCTGCTTGCTCTGCTGTAATATCTCTTTGTGGCGACCCAAACATTTCATACCCAACCATAAATTTTTTAACTGTTGCACTACGCAATAATGGTGGGTAAAAACTCATATGCCAATGCCAATGGCTATTATCTTTACCGTTTGTTGGTGCTTGGTGTATACCACTAGAATAAGGGAAAGAGGTATTAAATAACTTATCATAGGCCTTTGTAATAACAGAAATTGCATCTGCAAAAGCTAAAGATTCTGTATTAGATATTTGACTAATATTGTTGTATTGTTTTTTGGGAACTATCATTACCTCAAAAGGCCAAACAGCCCAAAATGGGGTTAATACAATAAAATCTTCATTCGTATAAATTATACGCTCATTAGCCTCTATTTCTTGTTGTAAATAATCTCCTAAAAGACTTCTTTTATTTTTAGCGTAGTACTCTTTTTGCTCTTTTTCTTTTTTTAAAATTTCGTTAGGCAAGGTAGACTGTGACCATATTTGTCCGTGTGGGTGTGGATTACTACACCCCATAACAGCTCCTTTATTTTCAAAAATTTGAACATAATTAATAGTGTCATTACTACCAAGCTCTACATACTCTTTTTGCCAAGTTGTTACTACTTTATTAATGTCTTCTACAGCCATATCTGCCAAACTCTTAGAGTGGTCTGGACTAAAACAAATTACTTTACAAATACCTTGCTCACTTTCTGCTTTAAACAAACCATTATTTACAGAAAAGGTTTTAGAATCTGTTTGTAGTGCTGCAAAATCATTAGTAAACACAAAAACATCTTTATAATCTGGATTTACTTCTCCGTTAATTCTAGTATTTCCTGCACATAAATAACAACTAGGGTCGTAAGCAGGCCTTACCTCATTAGACACAGCCTCGTTTTGTCCTTGCCAAGGTCTTTTTGCTCTGTGTGGAGAAACCAATACCCATTCTCCTGTTAATATATTAAAACGTTTATGCGAAAAATCTTGTAAATCTGTATTCATTATATTGTAGAATTCTGGTTGTTTTATTTTATTTTTTGTGTGCCGTTAGATAGCTTTACGTTATAAATAGAGCAGTTAGTCCCAAATTCTTTTTTAAACGCTTTAGCAATTTCTTTTTTAAATGATTTTATCTCTGACTTTAAAATTAGGTTAATAGTACAGCCTCCAAAGCCGCCACCCATCATTCTTGCTCCTAATATATTAGAATTGTTTTTTGTTTTATCAACCAAAAAATCTAACTCCTTACAACTAACTTTAAACTGTGTGCTTAAACCATTATGAGATTGGTATAATAAAGCACCTAACTCTTGTATATCATCTGCCTTAATAGCTTTAGAAAAAGAAGTTACACGCTGGTTTTCTTCTATAATGTATAATGCCTTTTGGTAATCTTCTTCTGTAATATCTGCTTTTATCGTATTTAAATCTTGTATTGTAGCGTCTCTTAAAGCTTTAACATTTAACTTTTTAGAAACTTTTTCACAAACCTCTCTTCTATCATTATAAGCACTCTCAGACAAGTCATGCTTTACGTTTGTATTAATTAAAAGTAGCTTATAGTCATTAAAATTTAGTTTATATAATTTAGACTTTACTGTTCTACAATCTAGCAAAAGAGCACTATTTTTAACACCAAACATACTTGCATACTGGTCCATAATTCCGCATTTAACACCTGCATAATTGTGTTCTGCCTTTTGCGAAATTAAAATCATTTCTTCTTTAGAAATTCCAAGTTTAAATAGTTTATTCAAGCCATAAACAACACTATTTTCTAATGCTGCAGAAGAAGATAAACCTGCACCACCGGGTATATTACCTGCAAAAACAATATTAAAATTGCTTAACTCTATTCCTCTTTTTTGTATTTCAGATACTACACCCAAAATGTAATTACGCCACCCACCATTTTGTAAAGGAGCAACACTTTGTAAGCTAAACTCATAGGTTTCTTCTTTATTTAAAGCATAAACTGTAGATACATTTTTTTTTGTTTTTTGTATGGCTAAGGCAATACCTTTATTAATTGCTGCCGGAAAAACAAATCCGTCATTATAATCTGTATGCTCACCAATTAGATTTATTCTTCCTGGAGAAAAAACCATAAGTGGTTTAGTTTTAAATGTATGTTTAAAACTATTTTTTACCTCTTTTAGTAACTTTTTATTCATGTTATAGTGAGTTTCTAACAATTAAACTATTTGGGTTTTCTATTTGTATATTTTCATTAGATAAAATCATTTGTGCCAAACGCTCTCCCATAGTGTAAAAATTGGTAGATATTGTAGTAATACCACCTTCTACAACCTCTTTAAGCAAACTATCATTGTAACAAATAATTCCTATATCCATACCTAAAACAAGTTGCTGTTCTTGTATTTTTTTTAATAGTAAAATAAGTGCTCTATCATCTAAAATAAAGTACAACTCTCCCTTAACAGGCACACGATTTTGCAGTGTGCTAATTTGTTCATGAGCTATAGTTTTTGTGGCACAAAATGCATTAAAGCCATCTAATATACCTTGCGGCTGTTTCTCT
The DNA here is from genome assembly GCF_000568425.1 of Cellulophaga geojensis KL-A. Classification (NCBI taxonomy): domain Bacteria; kingdom Pseudomonadati; phylum Bacteroidota; class Flavobacteriia; order Flavobacteriales; family Flavobacteriaceae; genus Cellulophaga; species Cellulophaga geojensis. The sequence continues at coordinate 138,448 of NZ_ARZX01000008.1, read as the reverse complement.
TTTGAAAACAGCAATATCATTTTTTGATATTTAGAAATTAACGAGGCACTCTCTAACAAACCATTTAAAACATTTTTTTTAAAATTTTGATAGATAGACGGATAAGCTTTTAACTCGGCATTAGTTTGATCTAGAATATAAACATTATCCTTAGGTAGTTTTTCTACAACATGACCAATATTTTGGAGATTTGCAGGCATAATAACGTAGTAAGAGTACGCTCCTATATTGTCATATATAAGCTTGCTAAAAATATCTGAATTAAAGTGATGAAAAAAGATATCTACCTGTACATTATCTCCTAATGTATCTAAAAAAGAATTGTATAAATCTTCTTTAAAAGAATTAAGCTCATCAAATAATAAAAAAACCTTTTGTACTACATTAACATCTTCTGTGTTTAAGTAATATCCTTTACCTGCAATAGATTGTACTATACCACGTGTTTTTAACTCATTAAAAGCCATTAAAACCGTATCTCTAGAGAGTTTATGCTTATCTCTTATACTATTTATAGATGGCAATTTATCTCCTTTTTTTAAAGCACCACTTAACACAGCCTCTTCTATAGATGCTACTATTTGCTTGTACTTTGGAGTGCCAGAATTACCCTTTACCGAAACTATACTCATAAGGCAAATATAAAATAAAAACACAACAAAACAAACTGGTAGGTACTAGTATGGTTTTTCCAAAAAAAATTCTTAATATAGCTACTTCAAATTAGACACAACTAAACTTATAAATGATGAAAGAAAAGATAATAGTTACTGGAGGCTGTGGATATATAGGCTCTCACACAGTTATTGAGCTGCTAAAAAGTAATTTTGAAGTTGTAATTTTAGATGATTTATCTAATTCTACCGAAAAAACAATTGATAGAATATCACAAATTACTGGCAAAACACCAACTTTTATACATATAGATTTAAAAGATGAACTACAAACAAATAAAGTATTTGCCGCGCATAAAAATGCATTTGCAGTTATACATTTTGCAGCACATAAAGCAGTAGGAGAATCTGTAACAGAACCTCTAATGTATTATAAAAACAACTTTTATTCGCTTATAAACACATTACATGCACAAACTAAAAACAATATAAATAATTTTATATTTTCTTCATCTGCTACTGTTTATGGTTTACCTAAAACACTGCCAATTACAGAAAAAAATAAAACAAAACGTCCGTTTTCTCCATACGGAAACACAAAAAAAGTAGCCGAGGAAATTTTAGAAGACCTTACTAAAGCAAACGTAAATTTTAATGCAATATCCTTACGCTATTTTAACCCTATAGGCGCTCATGAGTCTGGCTTAATTGGCGAATTACCAACAGGTATACCAAATAACCTTATGCCCTATGTTACGCAAACAGCTGCTGGTATTAGAGAAAAATTAATGGTTTACGGTAATGACTACCCTACAAAAGATGGCACGCCTATTAGAGACTATATACATGTAGTAGATTTGGCAATAGCCCATGTATTAGCAGTTAAGAGGCTTGTAAAAAATAAACAGGAAAAACAGTTTGAGTGTTTTAATTTAGGTACTGGTGTTGGGTACTCTGTGTTAGATATTATTAAAACCTTTGAAACAGTAACAAACTCTAGACTAAATTATGAGTTTACAAGCAGAAGAGATGGTGATGTACCTAAATTATATGCAGAAACAAAATTAGCTGCCAAAAAATTAGAGTGGACACCTACTAGAGAACTTAGTGAAATGATTAGTTCTTCATGGAAATGGGAACAAAACGTTAGAAAAGAACAAGCATAATGATACACACAAGACCAACATTATCACAAATATCTAAAGCCTTAGACTTATCTATTTCTACCATATCTAAGTCTTTATCTGATAGTCCAGAAATAAGCATTAGTACCAAACAAAAGGTACAAGAATTTGCACGTAAATGCAACTACAGACCTAATAGCTTTGCTGCAAGTTTAAGAAGAGGATATACCAAAAATATTGGTTTAATTATACCAAGTGTACTAAACCCATTTTATGCAAAAGTTTTGGTTGGTATAGAAAAGCATTTAGATGAAAATGGCTATAAGCTTTTTACTAGCATTAGTAACGAGTCTGCAGAAAAAGAATCTCATTACTTACGTTTTTTAGGTAGTGGTTATGTAGATGGTGTAATTATATGTGTTTCTAAAGAAACAGCAATAACTAATAAATACCAACATATAAATACCCTTATTGCAGAGGGCACACCGCTTGTTTTATTTGACAGAATTAGTAATTTAAAAAAATGTGATAGCGTTATTATTGATGATTACAAAGCTTCATTTAAAGCTACAGAGCACCTAATTATAAATAAAAAGTGTAAAAAACCAATAATGGTTTCTTTAATACACCAATTAGAACATGGTAAATTAAGGGCTAATGGTTTTATAGACGCACTAAAAAAACACAATATACCTACAAAAAATAGCATTATTACTGCTGCTACAATTGAAGAATTATCCAGTAAAATAAAACTTGCTTTACAAAAAAATAAAGCAGACGGAATTTATGGTGCTAATGATTTGGCTTTAGAACAAGCAATGACTATTGGTAATAGGTTACAAACCAATAAAATTGCATATACTGGCTTTTGTAACAATTCTAAAACCGGATGGAATACCGCCTTAAAAATTATAAATCAGAATGCAGAAAAAATGGGTAAAGAAGCTGCTAAATTGGTGCTAGAGCGTATTAAAACAACAAATAATAAAGAATTTTATACTAGAACAATTACAGCAGAATTTGTGTAAAAAAAATAGCTCTTCAAAAAATTATTTTTAACAAGAGTGCATATACTTCACACTCTTGTTAAAAAATATATTTAAATGAAATTTATATCATTTGTCCACCAGACACTTCTATACGTTGAGCATTAATCCATTTTGCATCATCTGTACACAAAAACGCAACAACACTACCTATATCACTAGCAATTCCTACTCTTCCTAAGGCCGTTTGCGAACCAATAAAATCATTTAAATCCTTATTGTCTCTTACGGCTCCGCCACCAAAATCGGTTTCAATAGCACCTGGAGCTACTGTATTCACTCTTATTTTATTTTCTCCTAACTCTTTTGCTAAATATAATGACAATATTTCTACCGCTCCTTTTGATGCTGCATAAGCTGCATAACCAGGTAAAGTAAACCTAGTTAAACCTGTTGAAACATTTACTATTCCGCCTTCATTATTTAAATAAGGTAATATTTTTTGAGTAAGAAAAAAAGGTGCTTTAAAATGAATATTAACCATTTCATTAAATTGGTCTTCTGTTGTATTTTTTAAAGACTCATTAATACCAATACCAGCATTATTAACTAAAAAGTCTAATTTATCTGCATTAAAAACATCTTTTAATGTAGCATTTAAACTCATAAAAAAAGAATCAAATTTTTTGCTGTCATCTACATTTAATTGTAACGCAGCTGCTTTATTTCCTAATACCTCTATTTCTTTAACAACAGCTAGTGCACTAGTTTTACTGCTCTTATAAGTTAAAATAACATCTAACCCTTTTTTAGCCAAACTTATAGCCATATTTTTACCTAGACCACGGCTGCCACCTGTTACCAAAACAATTTTATTTTGTACCATAATATTTTATTTTTTACTTATAGTACAAAGGTCTTTAAATACTAAAATTATCAACTTACTAAAAACAAAGAGATAGTTGTAAATTTCAAAGAAGTTAATTAATTTCTAAATTTATTAGGAGAAAAAGAAGTTTGCTTTTTAAAAAAGTTTGAAAAATGGGCTACTTCATCAAAACCTAAAGAGTATGCAATTTCTGACACAGACCAATTGGTTTGCTTAAGCAAGTATTTAGCTTCTTGTGTTATTCTATTAGCAATAAAATAAGTTGTAGTATTACCTGTAACCTCTTTTAGTGTTGTATTTAAATGGTTTACATGCACCGCCAACCTATTTGCATAATCTTTAGCAGATCTAAGTTTTAATTGTTGCTGCGTACTTTCTATAGGAAATTGTCTCTCTAACAACTCTAAAAATAAAGATGTAATTCTTTTTGATGCTGTCTGTGCTGTGTACAAAGCAGTACTAGGTTGTAGCTTTTGTCCAAAATGAATAATTTCTAAAATATAATTCCTAATTAAATCATATTTGTAAGCATAGGACGAATCTATTTCTGCTTGCATTTTTTTAAATAACACAGCTAATTCTTGATACTCTTTTTTAGTTAATTTAAATACAGGGCAGCCTCCAGAGTTAAAAATTGGTAAATCATCTAACACTACACCGCTTTTAGATTTTATTAAAAATTCATCTGTAAAAACACAAAATTTTCCTTTCTGTTTAGCATCTAAAGGCTCGTATCTATAAGGTATTTTTGGTGAACCAAATAGCAAAGCATACTTATCTATATTTATAATTTTATCTGCATATTCTGCTTTATTTTTTCCATTGATAAGGCTAATTTTATAATACATTCGCCTATTGTAAGGCATTACATTATCTTTTTTTAAATTAGCTAACATATCTGGTATATTAAAAATATTAAAGTGTCCAATATACTTACCAATCTCCTCAGGAAGTTTGGCATTTATCTCTTTATAAAAATCTTCAATAGTAGTTACCTTCATTATAATTTATTGTAAAATTCAAATATATAATTATTCTTCGCAATCAATTTTTAATTATAAACAAAAGCAAATATTGATGTAATAAATAGCACATTTTAACAATAACTTAACCAATTAGTCTAAATTCTTTAGTAACTAAATTTTAATTTATAAATTGTACTAGCTAAAACTGTGCAATCATTTATGAGGAAAATAATCTCCCTTGTCTTTTTATTCATTTTCTGTACATCTACTTATTCACAAGATTCTCCTAAAGAATACAACTTTGTTAGTATAAAAGAAGGTATTTCTAAAGTTGGTGTATCTACCATAGTACAAGATCATTATGGCTTTATTTGGATGGGCACCAATGGCGTTGGTCTTTACCGTTATGATGGTATAGATTACACGTATTATAAGCACGTTTTAAATGACACTACCTCATTAAGTAGTAGTCTTGTTTACTCATCATACTTAGATAAAACAAACCGACTTTGGTTTGGTACTGAAGAAGGCCTAAACCTATATGACAGAGATAAAGATCAGTTTAAAAAAATATACCTAACTGCAGAAGAAAAAGAAAATAAAATAAATATTCCTATACGCAGTATAGAAGGAGACAATAACGGAAACTTATTTATTGGCACAGTAGATTTAGGGTTGTTTAAACTAAACTTAAAAACACTAAAAGCAGAAAAAATTGAAAACCAATATAAATATTTACCCGTAGATGTTTATGCCTTAAAGATTGATAAAAACAATAAAATATATGCTGGTACAAGTATAGGGTTACAAGAGTACGACTCTAACACTAATAAACTTAAGCAATCTCTATTAAATACAGAAGATAATTCATCAGCCATAAAAGAGGGTATACAATCTTTATTGGTTGATAAAAACAATAATATTTGGGTAGGTACTATAGATGATGGTTTGTATAAAATAGATCATCTATTAAACACCCGCAATTACCCTATTTCTGACACTAAGATTTTTTCTATGATTCAGTTGCCAGACAATACTATAATGTTGGGTACTGAGAATAACGGACTTTTTCATATTAACACCAACGGTAGCGTTATTAAAAACTATTTATCTAGTAAAACTGATGAAAAAAGTATTTTATACAACTCTATTTGGTCATTATTTTTAGATACAAATGATCGTATTTGGATGGGCTACTACAACTCTGGAGTGGCGGTTTATGACAAGTTGTATGACAAGTTTAATAATATAGAAAGCCTTAATAATACACCAAACTCATTACAAATAGGCTCTGTAACATCTATTGTACAAGACAGCAGCGGTAAACTTTGGATTAGTATGGATGGCGGTGGTATAGATATTTACAACCCAACAACTAAACATTTTACACACATAAATAAAAAAGAAAATAGCACTTATAGTGGTTTAACTAGTGATTATATTGAAGGCCTTTTTATAGATAGCAAAGAAAACATTTGGGCTGTTAGTTGGGATAACGGCATTTATATGCTTAAAAAAGGAACTAACAAGTTTATAAATTTTAATATTACTAATACAGGAGGCAAATTAGAATCTAATACCGTTTTAAGTATTGATGAAGATTCTGAAGGAACTATTTGGATTGGCTCCTTTTATGGCGGGTTACACTCTTACAACCCAAAAACTGAAAAAATTACACAGCACAATACCGAAATTTTTGTGAAAAATGGCATTACCAATAGTGATATTTGGAAAGTATTGGTAGATAAAGAAGATAACATTTGGCTTGGTACAACACTAGGGTTATTTCGTATTAAAAAAATGACTAACGGCAACTTTATAGTTACTTCTATGACCAAACGTATGTCTAAAGAATATAAAAACCAAGCAAGTGCAAATCATATTTTAACCCTGCATGAAGATAGCCTAGGTAACATTTGGATAGGTACAAAAGGAGCTGGCTTGTGCAAACACAACCCAAAATTAGACACTTTTAGTTGGTACAATAAGTTTAATGGCTTAACAGAAGAAAATGTTTGTGGTATTATAGAGTGTAAAGAAGGTAATATATGGGTTACTGGTAATTCTGGAATATCTAAAATAATGGTAAATCAAAATAAAATTCTTAATTACACAAGTAATGATGGTTTATTGTCTAACGACTTTAATATTAATGCCACATATAAAGACAGTAAGGGACAATTGTATTTTGGCAACTACAAAGGAGTAGATTATTTTGACCCAAAAAAAATACAAACAAACAAAAATCTTACTTCTATTTACCTTACAGATTTTAAGCTATTTAATAAAAAGGTTACTCCTACACAGGCAAACTCACCTTTAAAAAAAGTTATTTCAGAAACAGATAGTATTAGCCTTACCAACAAACAATCTGTATTTACTATAGAGTATTCTGGTATTAATTACACAAGACCAGAAAAAAACGAATATGCTTATTATTTAGAAGGATATGAAAAAAACTGGAATTATGTAGGTGCCACAAGAAATGCAACCTATACTAATTTAGATCCTGGCAACTATACTTTTAAATTAAAAGCCTCTAATAATGATGGTGTATGGAATGAAGACCCTCTGGAATTAAAAATTACAATTTTACCTCCTTGGTGGAAAAGTGTTTGGGCAGTTATTGCTTATATTTTATTGTTTTTATTAGGTGTTTACATACTTAATAAAATGACCCAAAGCAGAATTAAAGAAAAACAAATTATTAATAACGAAAGAGATAAACGTTTACAAGAAAAAGATTTAGACGAGAAAAAATTTCAATTTTTCACCAATATATCACACGAGTTTAGAACTCCGTTAACGCTAATATTAAATCCTTTAAAAGATATTTTAAATGATACTAGTCTTAACCTGCCTTCTAGAACAAAGGATAAACTTAAAATTATACACAAAAACACAGACCGTCTTTACCGTTTAATAAATGAGTTGTTAGATTTTAGAAAGCTAGAACTAAACAGAGTAAACATTAAGGTTAGACAATTAAACTTAGTTGCTTTTACAAAAGAAATAGTTAGTCATTTTACAGAAGAGGCTAACTCTAAAAACATTAACCTATGGGTAAGTTCTGCTTTAGAAGATTTACCTATTTGGGCAGATGAAAATAAGTTAGAAAAAATTATTTTTAATATTCTTTCTAATGCTATGAAGGTTACGCCAAATGGTGGTGCAATTAAAATAAAATTAGAGCCAAAAAATAAGCTAACAATACTACCATTAGTAAACCCAATATCACCTGTAAAGGCAATAAAAATAACAGTATCAGACACTGGTCCTGGATTAAAAAAGGAACAAGTAAAACGCATTTTTGAGCGTTTTTATCAAGTAGACAATCTTAATAAAACGTATTATGATGGTACTGGTATTGGCTTAGAGGTTGTAAAAAGTTTTGTACAGCTACATAAAGGCAAGGTAGAGGTTAATAGCACCGTAGGTAAAGGCACAAAGTTTAAAGTAATACTACCTGCAGGTAAAGCGCACTTTACCGAGGATGAAATTGTACCAGATATTGCTAGTACAACTATTACCAATAACAAAATTACAAATAGTGATAAAACCAAAGATACTGAAAAAGATATAGACAATGCTCCTAACCTACACACGCTTTTAGTAGTAGAAGATAATACCGAGTTAAGAAACTACATAAAAAACGAATTTAAACACCTGTATAAAGTGCTTACGGCTGTTAATGGTACAGAGGGATTAAAAATTGCTAAAGAATCTTTACCAGATGTTATTATTACAGACGTTATTATGCCAGAAATGAATGGCTATAAGTTTTGCCAAAGTATTAAAAACGATCTTAAAACAAGTCATATTCCATTACTAATGCTTACTGCTAAAGCAAGAATAGACGACCGTATAGAAGGTATAGAAACTGGTGCAGATGCCTATATGGTTAAACCTTTTGATATGCGCCTTTTAAAACTAAGGGTGTCACAATTAATAACAAGTAGGCAGCTTATTTTTAATAAATATTTTAGTTTAATTAATGATGTTCCTAAAAACATAAACACTACATCATTAGACAAAGAATTTATACAAAAAGTATTGGTTTACATTAATGATAATATTGATGACCCAGAACTAAATGTAGAGTCTTTAGCCTCTGAGTTAAACTTAAGTAGAAGTCAGTTTTACCGTAAAATAAAAGCGTTAACCAACCAAACGGCTAGTGAGTTTTTACGTAACATACGCTTACAAAAGGCTAAACAAATTATAGAAATGGGCAACACAAACATTAGCGAAGTATCATACAAGGTAGGATTTTCTTCTCCTTCATACTTTACTAAATGCTTCAAAAACTATTTTGATATGCTACCAACAGATGTTAAACCTACTAATACATAATAGTATTTTTAACAGTATAAATTAGTCAAAAATCAGTCTTTAAAAAGCTTAAAGCAGATTCTAAAGTTATTTGCTTTGTAGCTAAAAACAACCATTGTTTATCTTAAAAGCTTCCTAAAAAAACAAGCATTACGCTCGTTAAAATACCTATTAAAATGTTAAATAATGAAGGTTTTCTACTTTGTTTCTATAACATATAAAGCAAAAATTGGCAATTTAAAACACCTGCCACATTAAACTTTAACATTTTAAAGTACTACATCACTACAACAAACTAGACAGTAATAAAACGTATGTTGCATATAATGCTACAAATGTTGCAAAATACTGCATTTACTAGTGTTTGCTACATATTTTTTAGTGAACGCTTTAAATGTCTTAACAACTAATTTACATCTGTAGGTATATTTGGTAATATGAAAATTAACTACTCAAAAATGAGACGCCTTGTAGAAATAGGCTTAATAGCTGCAATAATTGCACTGCTCATATTTATTATAATGTATATATTCTAGTTTCTATATTTTAACAAGATTAATCAAACAAAAATACTCACAAATAATTACTAACAACACATAAAAAAGAAAGGAAAATTTATGACAAACTAATAAAGCAAAACTTACTTAATAAACTAACAAAAAAACTATTTTACTAACTTAAACTTTTTAATATGATAATAAGGTTAAAACACGTGATTGCTACACTTGTAATTATTATTACACAAACAGCATTTGCGCAAACAAAGACTGTTAGCGGTCTTGTTACAGACCAAGCCGGTATACCATTAGGTGGTGTTACCGTTATTGTATCTGGAACCACTAATGGGACCAGCACAGATTTTGATGGAAATTATACCATTGACAACGTTAAATCTACAGACAAATTAGACTTTACTTACATTGGTATGGTGCCACAAACTATAACTGTTGGCAGCAAAACTACCATAAATGTAACTATGCAAGAAGATGCACAAGCCTTAGACGAGGTTGTAATTGTTGGTTACGGTTCTAAGAAAAAGAGCTTGGTAACAGGTGCCATTTCTAGTATAGATAGTGAAGATATAAAAAGTACATCTGGCCAAAGGGTAGAGCAAGTTTTACAAGGTAGAACTTCTGGTGTTACGGTTTCTTCTTCTTCTGGTGCACCAGGTTCTGGAGCTAAAATTAGAATTAGAGGTGCTGGATCAAGTGGTAACTCAGATCCTTTGTATATTGTAGATGGTATGAAAACTTCTTCTATAGTAGATATTGCTCCAGGTGATATTGCTAATCTAGAAATTTTAAAAGATGCTGCTTCTGCCGCTATTTATGGTACAGAAGGTGCAAACGGTGTTGTAATTATTACTACTAAAAGAGGTAAACAAGGTGGCTTAAAAGTTGGATTTAACTCGCAACTAGCTATACAATCTGTAAAAACAGATATGGAGTTAATGAACGCCGAGCAGTTTGTACAGTATATGAACGAAGCCGGGCAAGCTAATGTTGCTTTAAATGGTTATGATACAGATTGGATAGACGAAACATTTAACAACGCTTTAATGTTTAGAAATGATATTAACCTTTCTGGAGCTACAGAAAAATTATCATACTATATGTCTGCATCTAACTTAAACCAAGATGGTATTGTTGGTAAAGGCAATTCTTCTTTTGAGCGTTCTACTTTTAGAGCCAATATTAAGGCAGATATTACAGAGTGGTTAGAAGCTGGTATAAATGCTACTTACTCTATTACAGACAAAAACGGTATTCAAGAAAATAATGATACCAGAGGTGTTATACAAAATATGTTAATTATAGATCCATTAACTCCGGTTTACTATGCAGATGGTCAAGTACCACAATCTGTTATAGATAGGTCTGCAGATAATGGCGTTCCTTTATTAACTTCTAGCAATGGTAGAGTTTATGGTTACCCAAGCTACTCTACAGGTGAGGTTATAAACCCTGTAGCTTTTGCTAATGATATTAATAAAACCATAACAGATACAGATCAATTTTTAGGGTCTGCATACTTAAAATTTAACTTGTTTGAAGGCTTTTCATTTACATCTAGATTTGGGTATGAAAACGGAAAAACAGAGGTTAGAAATAATGTAATTCCTTACTATGTTTCTTCTGAGGCAGCTAATACAAAGTATACCACATCACAAACTAAGTATGAAACTAAAAAGTGGTTATGGGAAAACTTTGCATCGTATACAAAATCTTTAAACGATCATAACTTTACTCTTTTAGCTGGTTACTCTGCAGAACAAACAAGGTTTGAAACTGTTTTATCTAGAAACGGCTCTGTAGATATAGACCAGTTTACTGGTTTTGATTTAGACTTACCTGGTTATACGGTAGAAGTTAAAGATATTTTACCTGCTCCAGATAATATGGTGTCTATGTATGGTAGGTTATCTTATGATTTTGCTGGCAAATACTTATTTGAAACTTCTATAAGAAGAGATAAATCAGATAAATTCCCAGATGCAAACAAGGCTGGTACATTCCCTGCTTTTTCTGCCGGTTGGGTATTATCTAAAGAAGATTTCTGGAAAGAAGACTCTAAACTAAACTACGCAAAATTAAGAGCTAGTTGGGGACAAAATGGTAGTAGAAGCAACTTAATAGGTAATGCAGACAAAACGTATGTTATTAGAGCTATTAATGGTGTAGATATTAATTATGAAGGACAAACAGGTGCACAAATCTCTGGATACTCTAACCCAAACTTAGTTTGGGAAACTTCTGAGCAATTAGATTTTGGTGCAGATTTTAGAGCTTTTGAAAACAGATTAAATTTCTCTGTAGATTACTACAAAAAAACCACAAAAGATGCCATTGTTAATAATGGAGGTTTAATTACACCTGGTTCTGCTGGTTTTCAATCTAACGAGTTTAATGCTGGTACTATAGAAAATAAAGGTTGGGAATTTGAACTTGGTTACGGAGATACAACTAGCGGCGGATTTAGATATGATTTTAACGCTAACTTATCTACCTTAAAAAATGAAGTAACAGAAATATTATTTGTTCCTGAAGGTGCTTCTATTATTGGTGCTGGTGCACAACAAAATCCAGATGGTGTTACTCGTTTTACAGAAGGTCAGCCATCTTGGTATTTCTATGGTTATAAAACAGATGGTATAGACCCAGCTACCGGTGAAGTAATTAAGGTAGATACTAACGGAGATACTATTGTAAACAACGCAGATAAAGTAAAAGTAGGTTCTCCTCACCCAGATGTATTATTTGGTGGTAACATTGCTTTAGGTTATAAGGCGTTTGATTTTAACTTACAGTTTCAGGGTACAATTGGTAACGATATTTTTGCTACTTACCACCAACCATCTAGACCTATTACTAACAAGCCTGTTCATTTTTATAATGAAAGATGGACTCAACCTGGTGATGTAGCTACATTTCCTGGTGCTGCCAATGTAATAGATTCTTATGATACAGATTTAATGGTAGAAGATGGTTCTTATATGAGAATTAAGCAAATACAAGTTGGTTATACATTACCTAAGAAAATTGCAGAGAGACTAAAAATAAACAATTTAAGAGTTTATGTATCTTTAGATGACTACTTTACCTTTACAGACTACAAAGGCTTAGATCCAGAAATTGGAAACTTTAGCTTTAATTCTATTGGTGTAGACAGAGGTTTTTATCCAACAGCTGCTAAAACAGTATTTGGCTTATCATTAGACTTTTAATAAATAGATATAGTATTATGAAAAAAATTATAATCGCAATGGTAACTATCCTTTTTATTGGAGGAGTTACTGCATGTAGTGAGGATTTTACAACAAATCCGCGAGAAGACGGAGAAGATTTGGAAACATTTTTTCTTGAAGAGGAAAACGTAGATGCAGCCATAATTGGTATTTATGATTTAATGCAACACACCTACTCTGTAGACTGGCACAGTGCATTTTTAGTAAAACAATTACCTGGTGATGATATGAATGCTGCCGGTGGTAACAGTGGAGATCAACCACAATTACAAGATATAGATGATTATGCAAACGTATCTACATCTAACCAATCTATAGAAAGTGTTTGGAACTTGTTTTACAGAACAATTTCTTTATCAAACTTAGTTATAGAAAACATTAAAGAAAGTGACTTAAGTAATAAAGAATTAGCATTAGCTGAAGCTAAATTTTTAAGAGCTTGGTCTTATTTTGAGCTTACTACAATGTTTGGTGATGTTCCTTTAAGATTAACAATACCATCTACAGCAGATGAGTTTGGAATTGCTAAATCTCCTAGAGCAGATATTTACACACAAGTAAAAGCAGACTTAACAGACGCTATTGCTGGTTTACCAGACAAAACTGCTTTAACAGAAGACTTTAGAGTTTCTAAAGGTGCTGCACAGGCATTAATGGGTAAAGTATTGGTTTTTGAAGGATTATACGGAGAAGCTATTCCGTTTTTTGAAGCTGTAATTTCTAATCCAGCGCATGACTTAGAAGATAACCCAGAAGATGCTTGGAGTATTAACCACGAGTTTGGAAAAGAATCCTTATTTGAAATTGGTTTTATTTCTACAACCGGAAGAGACTGGGGTAACTTTGCTTGGGGCGGAAGAAATGAAAACAACATACACATACAGTTAATGGGGCCACGTGGTGATGGTATTTTTGATGTATCTCCTGTTGGTTTAATTAATGGTTGGGGCTTTAACTTACCAACTGCTAAACTTTTAAATGCTTTTGATGCTGCTGGTGATACAGACCGTAAACTAGCTACTGTAATGACAGAAGAAGAACTAATTGCTGCTGGCGGTAGTGTAGATGAAAGCGCTGCAACTGGCGGAAGTATTTGGGACTATGAAGGTGGTATTAGAATAAAATATGCTACAAAAGAAGAAGATACAAGTGCTGATGGTGTTAAAGAATTAAACTATGGTACTAACTATAGGTTATACCGTTATGCAGAAATGTTATTATTAGCTGCTGAAGCTTATAATAAAGATAATAAAGACGCTGAGGCAAGAACAGAACTTAACAAGGTTAGAAACAGAGCTGGTTTACCAGATGTAGATGCATCTTTAGCTGGAGACGATTTGTTTGAAGCTATTGTTAACGAAAAGTTTTTAGAATTAGCTCATGAAGGACAACGTTTTTGGGATTTAGTTCGTTGGGGTAAAGCTGCAACAGAATTAGCAGGAACAGGTTATACATCTAAAAATGATTTATTCCCTATTCCAGAAACAGAAATAGAGAAGAATTCTGAATTGACACAAGCAGATCAGAATCCTGGTTATTAGTAGTTAGATTTTTAGTTCATTTAATACGGCGGTATAAGTTATCTTATATCGTCGTATTTTTTTATCTAGTTTTAAATCGCATGTAGAGCACTTTCCTCTTTATGCGATTTTTTTGCATATACAAGGGTTAATATATAAAAAAACAAGTGTTTTTATCTTCATAAAATTAACAAAAATAGTGGTTGAAATTTATTAAAAACACAATTTAAACAGCTGATTTTCAACTATATAAATAAAATATTTCCTTTAACAATTAATTAACTTCGATTAGTTCTGAACTAACCGAACCAATTATATCTTTGTCGCTTCTTTTTAAACATAAAAAGAAAATAAAAACAAATACTAATTAAAAAAAGGTATTGCAAATGAAGAAGAATATGTGCAGCAAAAAAAGTACACTAGTAGAAAAACTAGGAGTACACATAGAATCTAACAACGGATATTCTCCTATAGCTTCTAGAGTGCTTGCTTATATTATCCTAACAGGAAAAATAGGGACAACTTTTGAAGATTTAGTATCACTATTATGTGCTAGTAAAAGTACCATATCAACGCAGTTAAACTATTTAACAGACATAAAAGAGATAGAATATTTTACTAAAACTGGTGATCGTAAAAAATACTATGTAATTACTTCCAATAAAATAAAAAGTCATATTTCTAATATGATACAGAAATGGGAAGTAGAAAAAGAACTACATCAAGAAGTTAGAGATTATAAAAAAGAGATTAATGATTTAGAAACCACTACAGAAGAAGAAAAATTTGATTTAACATTTCATAACAATTACATACAATTTTTAAACCAAGCAATTACGTCCATCTCAAAACTAAACGTGGACAACATTAACCTATAAAGACAGAATAAAGATGAAAAAGAGAACTATTAGTAGAATTATAATTCCAATGGCAGCATTCCTTGTCATTGTGAGCTGTGGAAGCAAGCAAGAACAACAAGCACCACAGGCACCACCAGCACCTTTCCCGGTTGCACAATTACAACCTAAAACAGTAACAAGTTATGCAGAATACCCTACAACAATAGAGGGTATTGTAAATAGTGATGTTAGGGCAAAAACATCTGGTTACATTCAAAAAGTTTTAGTAGATGAAGGACAAAAAGTACGTAAAGGTCAGGTTTTATTTAGATTAGAAACACAATCTTTAAGTCAGGATGCTAGTGCAGCAAAAGCACGTATTAATGTAGCACAGGTAGAGGTTAACAAATTAATACCACTAGTAGAAAAAAATATTATTAGTGAAGTTCAGTTAGAAACTGCAAAAGCTAATTTAGCACAGGCTAAAGCTAATTACAGCAGTGTAAGTGCTAATATTGGTTACGCTACAATTAAAAGCCCTGTAGATGGTTACGTTGGTGCTATTAATTTTAGAGAAGGTGCTTTAATTTCTCCAAGTGACCCTACTCCACTTACTACAGTTAGTGATATTAGCAAAGTGTATGCATTTTTTAGCTTAAATGAAACACAATATTTAGACTTTTTAGAAAAGGCAGAAGGTAAAACTTTAAATGAAAAATTAGCAAATTACCCAGAGGTAAGTCTAATTTTAGCAAATGGTAGTACATACTCTGAAAAAGGTAAAATACAAACTAGTACAGGACAAATAAACCCAAGTACTGGTACCGTAAGTTTAAGAGCTATATTTAACAACCCTAACCGTTTAATAACAAATGGTAACAGTGGTAAAATACAAATACCTAATACGTTTGAAAATGCTATTGTTGTACCACAACAAGCAACATATGAGCAACAAGGTAATGTAATGATATTTAAAGTAGGAGAAGATAATAAAGTATCTACATCTATTATTAAAATAAAATCTACTGTAGATAATTTATATGTTGTAGAATCTGGTTTAGATCCTAAAGACAAAATTGTTACAACTGGTGTAGGTAAATTAAAAAATGGTGTGGTAATAACTCCTCAAGAAACTTCTTTTGATGATGCCATAAAACCTATAGCTACATTATTTAAAAACTAAAAAAATCTAAACTTATTTAGTTATGTTAAAAACATTTATTGAAAGACCCGTTCTTTCAACAGTAATATCTATTATCATTGTTGTACTTGGTGTTATAAGTATAACAAGTTTACCAATAGAAGAATATCCAGATATTGCGCCACCAACAATTAAGGTGTCGGCATCATATACAGGAGCCAATGCAGAAACGGTATTAGAGAGTGTAATTATACCTATAGAGGAGCAAATTAACGGTGTAGAAGGTATGAGTTATATTACCTCTACAGCATCTAACAACGGTACTGCCGAAATTACAGTTTATTTTGATCAAGAAATAGATGCAGATATTGCAGCTGTAAACGTACAAAACCGTGTAGCAAGAGCCAACCCTTTATTACCACAAGAGGTAATACAAACTGGGGTAACTACGCAAAAGCAAGAGACTAGTGCTTTAATGTTTATATCTATGTATTCTGAAAATGAAGATTATGATGCAACATTTATTCAGAACTACTTAAAAATAAACGTTATACCAGCAATGCAACGTATTAGCGGTGTTGGTGATGTATCTGTATTTTCTCAGCAAGATTATGCTATGCGTATTTGGTTAAAACCAGAAAAATTAGCAGCATATAATTTAATACCTTCAGATATTTCTGCTGCTTTAGCAGAACAAAACTTAGAAGCAGCTGCTGGTTCTTTAGGTGAAAATAATGGAGAAGCATTTTCATATACTTTAACCTATAGCGGACGTTTTAAAGAACAAAAGCAATACGGAGATATTATTATAAAAGCATTAGGTAACGGAGAATTTTTACGTTTAAATGATGTTGCTACAATAGAGTTAGATGCACAATCTTACTCTTCTAACGCAATGAGTTTAGGAAACCCTGCAGTTTTTATGGGTATTTTTCAAACAAAAGGTTCTAATGCACAAGAAATTATAGAAAACATAAAAACCACTTTAGCATCTGTAGAAAAAGACTTGCCAGAAGGTTTAAATATATTTGTTCCTTATGATACAAGTTTATTCTTAAACGCATCAATAGAAAAAGTAATTAGTACACTTGTTGAAGCCTTTTTATTAGTTTTCTTAGTTGTATTTATCTTTTTACAAGATTTTAGATCTACTTTAATACCAGCAATTGCAGTACCTGTATCTATTATTGGTACCTTCTTTTTCTTAAGTGTATTTGGGTATTCTATAAATCTACTAACATTATTTGCATTAGTATTAGCTATTGGTATTGTGGTAGATGATGCTATTGTTGTGGTAGAAGCCGTCCATGCTAAAATGGATGAAGGAGTTAAAAATCCTAAAAAGGCTACACTTGTTGCAATGAACGAGATTTCTGGAGCCATTATATCTATTACATTAGTAATGGCAGCTGTATTTATTCCGGTAACATTTATTACGGGGCCTACTGGTGTTTTTTATGAGCAATTTGGAGTTACTTTAATTATTGCCATTTTAATTTCTGCAGTAAACGCATTAACATTAAGTCCGGCTTTATGTGCTTTATTATTAAAAGAGCATAAACATGATGAAGAGTTAAAAGGCAAAAGTCCATTACAACGCTTTTACACTTTATTTAACCGTGGTTTTAATGCTACTATAGACAGGTATGGTAAATCACTTCAATTTTTATACAAAAGAAAATTTGTTTCTGTATTGTTATTAATAATTGCAGGTGTGGGTATCTACTGGGCATCACAAACAACACCAACTGGTTTTGTACCAGATGAAGATAGAGGTATTATTTTTGCAAACATAGAATTACCTGCGGGTTCTTCTTTAGATAGAACCGATGCTGTTTCTAGAGATTTATACTCTAAAATAAACGGTATAGAAGGTATTGCTGGTGTTAACTTTATTAAAGGTCGAAGTTTAATTAGTGGTGCTGGTACCAACTACGGTTTTGGTATTATTAAATTAAAAGATTGGACAGAGCGTGAAGATCCTTCTACATCTGTACAGGCCATAACAGGTAAGTTATTTGGTATTGCATCTACAATGCCAGAAGCAAATATTATTTTCTTCTCACCACCAAGTATACGTGGTTTTGGTAACTCTGCTGGTTTTGAAGTTAACTTATTAGATAAATTTGGAGGTGAGTTTACAGAATTAGACAAAACAAACAAAGAGTTTGCAATGGCTTTAATGTCTCACCCCGAAATTAAGTATGCACAATCTTCATTTAATACAAGTTACCCACAGTATGAGATGGATATTAATGTACCACTAGCTAAAGAAAAAGGAGTATCTGTTAGCAGTATTTTCTCTACTTTACAGGGTTATATTGGTGGTGTGTACGCATCAGATTTTTCTAGATTTGGTAAACAATTTAGAGTATACATACAGGCCTTACCTGATGACAGAGCTAGTGTAGATGATTTAAACAGTATGTATGTTAGAACAGATGCTGGTGAAATGACGCCTATTACACAGTTTGTAAACTTAGAGCGTGTGTATGGTCCACAATCTGTAACTCGTTTTAACTTATTTAATTCTACAAAAATAACAGGTGCTACAAACGAAGGTTTTAGTACAGGTGATGCTATTAGAATTATAGAAGAGGAAGTTGCTAAATTACCTAGTAATTATACAGTTGCTTATTCTGGTTTAACACGTGAAGAAGTAAATGCTGGTAGTCAAACCACATTTATATTTATACTAAGTATTTTATTTGTTTACTTTTTATTAAGTGCACAGTATGAGAGTTACTTACTACCATTTGCAGTAGTATTATCATTACCATTTGGTGTATTTGGAGCTTATATAAGTACTAAGTTTTTAGGCTTAGAGAATAACATTTACTTCCAAATTGCATTAATTATGCTTATTGGTTTACTTGCTAAAAATGCCATATTAATTGTAGAGTTTGCACTGCAACGTAGAAGAGCAGGAGAATCTATTGTAGATGCTGCTATAGATGGTGCTAAATCTCGTTTAAGACCAATTTTAATGACTTCTTTTGCCTTTATTTTAGGTTTAATGCCATTAGCATTAGCAAAAGGTGTTGGTGCAGAAGGTAACAACTCTATTGGTACAGGTGCCGCTGGTGGTATGTTAATTGGTACCATATTAGGGGTATTTGTTATTCCAATACTGTTTATTTTATTTCAATGGTTACAAGAAAAAGTTTCAGGTAAACCAGCAATTCAAACTACAGAAGAATAAAAACTATGAAATCTACAATAAAATATAAATTTATTAGCAAAACAGCGCTTATAGTAGTTGTTGCTTTTACACTACAAAGTTGTTTTGTTGCTAAGGATTATGATAGGCCAGAGTTACCACAAACCGAGGCCTTATACAGAACAGACAATTTGCCTACAGATAGTATATCTATGGCAAATGTGTCTTGGAAAAACTTGTTTACTGACAATTATTTGGAGCAGTACATACAAGAAGGTTTGCAAAACAATTTAGATATTAGAATTGCAATTCAACAATTGGCAGCTGCAGAGGCTTATGCTAAACAAGGTAAGGCTGGGTATTTTCCAACATTAAGCATTGGTCCTAATTACACACACCAAGAGTTATCTAAAAACAGTCAGTTTGGTTCTTTTTTAAGTAATACTTCTACAGACCAGTATGATATTACTGCTAACCTATCTTGGGAAGCTGATATTTGGGGTAAAATAAGAAGCAATAAAAGAGCCACACAAGCTGCATATATGCAAAGTGTTGCTGGGCACCAAGCTGTAAAAACACAGCTTATTTCTAGTATTGCAAATACATATTATAACTTATTGGCTTTAGATGCCCAATTAGCTATTACTAAAGAAACAATTAAGACTAGAGAAAGTAGTGTAGAAACAATTAAAGCCTTAAAAGATGCTGGTAATGTAACGCAAGTTGCAGTAGACCAAAACATAGCACAATACAATAGTGCAAAAGCTTTAAAAGTAGATCTTGAAGCTGCTATTTTTAGAACAGAAAATACGTTAAGTATATTATTAGGTAAGGCACCACAAAGCTTTAAGAGAAGTAGTTTAGACATACAAAAAATAGAAACCGACTTAGCGCTTGGTGTACCAGCTACATTACTTAGCAACAGACCAGATGTTATGGCGGCAGAATATGGTTTAATTAATTCTTTTGAGCTTACAAATGTTGCTAGAAGTAGTTTTTATCCTTCATTAACATTAACAGCTTCTGGGGGATACCAAAGTTTAGAGTTAGATAAATTATTAGACGCTAACTCACTTTTTGCAAATATTGTTGGTGGTTTAACGCAGCCTATTTTTAATCAGCGTAAGCTAAAAACACAAAAAGAAGTTGCGCTAGCACAACAAGAACAGTCTTTATTACAATTTAAAAAGACACTTTTAACTGCTGGGTCTGAGGTATCTAATGCTTTGTATACGTACAATGCAGAAACTGAAAAATATGAGTACAGATTAAAACAAGTTGAAGCCTTACGTAGAGCAGAGCAAAACTCTGAAGAGTTACTTAAAAATGGGTACGCAAATTACCTAGATTTATTAACTGCCAGAGAAAGTGCTTTAAATGCAGAACTTAATATTATTGATAGCAAATTACAGCAACTAACAAGTATTGTAAATTTATATGAAGCTCTTGGTGGCGGCTGGAAATAATATAAGTAGTAATGATCACTAAAAAAGAGCTTTTAGAATGTGCTAAAGCCAATTTTACAAAATTTGGCAGCAAACGTATTACTTTAGATGAGTTAGCAAAAACGCTAGGAATTTCTAAAAAAACGATTTATGTACATTTTAAAAACAAAGAAACTTTAGTGAACAAAAGTGTTACGTCTTTAATAAACGATTATAAATTGGATATTAATGAAATTGTTAAAAACAATTTAAATGACGATATACTTACTATTATACTAATATATAAACGAGGGTTTGAGTATCTAAGATACTTTAAACCCTCGTTTATTTTTGGTTTAAAAAAATACTATCCTAAAGCCCATACTACTTTTTACAATTTTAGGCATGAGCTTGCTTTTACAATCATTTATAACCTTTTAAAAAATGCTAAAGAAAAAGGACAAATTTTACCTAATGTAAACCTTAAACTGGTTACAGAGTTATATTTTTTAAATGTAGGGACTATTGCTTTTTCTTCAGACAATCTTTTTAATATTTATGATTCTGATACAATTTTAAAACATTTAATTGTTTACAATTTAAAAGGTATAACTGTAAAAGAGTACGCTAACAGTTATTATAACTAACGTCACTTTTTAAGTATATTGGCATCTAAAAAATATGTCATTTTTAATGATACCGTAGTGCTATTATTTTCTTCTAAAACACGTTTTAAATTTGTACCATAATTAGAGTTTACTGCTGCATTATAGTAGTTAGACCCAAGTTTGCAAGCTAAACTAACTTCACTAGCTGGTGCAAACTGCCATTTGGCTAAAACATCTATATTAAACTGATTAAAATTATCATCATAATCATCTGGATTTATACTAAAATTATTAGTCATAAAATCACCATTATTTTTTAGTGTAAATTGGTTATTATAATCTACTGTAATCCAATAATGACGCAAACGCATATTTACATTTAAGGTAGAGTTTACAGCATAATTTAAAGTAATTGCGTTGTTTAATTCTTTTACTTTTCTACTACCAAAAACAATATCATTTTCCTCATTTTTTATAAATCCTACTCCGTTTGGTTTGTCTTCTAAAGCCTGACTAAAATAAAGAGAAAAGTGCTGACCAACTCTTGCCCGCAGACCATAGCCCGTAATAAACTCATTTGTAAACACATCAGAATTGTAATATTTAACCAAAACCATATATGCAGATAATGAAATGTTTTTGTTACTATTTGTTTGGTATTCTAAAAAGGTTTCTGCTTGTGCTGGCACATTAAAATATCTATCTTTTGTACGTGCTTCAAAAAAGTTTTTGCCTTTAGCTAAATATCTAAATTCAGCAAAAAAAGTATGATTATTTTTTTTAAACACACCATAGGTGCCCAACTTGTAATACGTTTGCTCTTGCTTCATTAAACTGTAATAGTACCTCTGCTGGTGATCTAAAAAAACTTGATATCTAGAAAATATTTTTTTAGGCTTATTATTGGTATAACTTAAATCCCCTTTAAAGCGCAGCTCATTGTTTCTAGACAAATATCCAAAATCATTAGAGTCAAATTTATCATCTAGTAATTTAATAGATGCTCCTCCTCGCCATTTGCCACTAACTTTACCCGCATAACCATAGTACTCGTGTCCAAACTCGTCTTCCGTATTAGAAAAATATTTTTGAGAAAGTGCCTTTTTAAAGTACATAGAGTAGGTTCTGTTTTTATTGTAATAACGATACAAAAGTGCTGTTAAGTTAGCATCATAAATAGCGCCACTGCGCAATACAGAGTTATTTATAAAAGTTAAAGATGAGTTGTTTTTTAATGCTTTATCTAAAACAATTGCATTGTAATTGGTTAGTGGGTTGGTTACAACTTTTCTTGTAGTATTGGTATTTATATTCTTAATTTCAGCTTCACTCTCTGCAGTAATTCCGTTTAAAACACCAATAGACAATCCGTTTTTAGATTTACCTGTAAACTTAAGTAAGTTAATAATGTTAGATGTAACTGGGTTTTCTTTAGCCTCTTCATCTTCAGACAAATGAATGTTATCTTTAGATATTGGCGCACCTCCTATTCTACGTGTATACAAATAACCACCTTTGTCAAAAATCTCTGTACCTTCTACAAAAAACTGTCTATTTTCATTAAACTTTACTTCAAAAGGAGATAGATTAAAAATTTGATCGTCTGATGGTGCCTGACTAAAATCTGGAATAAGAGAAACATCTAATGTATATGCATTTTTGTGCACATACTTTACATCTAAACCGCCATTAAAAGTTGTATTTTTAGTACCAGTAGGACTCTTTTCTGTTACTACAGATACAAACGGATTAAAAGACAAATTAAGCGGTGGCGCTATACTGTTTAATCCATTTAATTTTCCTAGCTGATTTAAATATCCGTCTACATCTAACCGTATTGGGTTCCAATAGGCATCTTCATTTAAAGCATTTGTTATACGTTGAAAATTGATCTTAAAATTGCTTAAATCCTCTTTAGGAAAACGTATACTATTAAATGGTATTTTCATTTCTACAATCCATTTAGTAGCATACAATTTTACTTTACTCTGCCAAACAACATTGTAATTTGCGTAAGTATCGGTTGGTGTTATTTTTTGGTCGGACTGTACACCTGCAGCTGTAACAGAAAAATCGTAACCTTCTCTAGCCTCTCCAAAAGGATCTATTTGTATGCCAAAAACATCTGCATTACCCACATCATCCCTGGCCGTTAATTGGCTGCTAATTTCATTTTTATCATCAACATATAAAACACCTAAAACATACAAGTAACTATCATCAAATAAAATAGCTATATCTGTTTTTTGTTTAGATGATTTTCCGGCCTCTGGCAAGGTTTGTATAAAATTACCTGCCACTAAATGTTGCTGCCATATTGCTTCTGTAGCTTCTCCATCTATCTTAATAATTTCTGTTGCCCTATGTATTTTTATACTTTTTTGGGCTGTTACGTTATGTAGTACAAACCCAAATGCACACAAGACTACCAACCTACAGATATTGGTTTTTTTACTAATTTTCATAATTGGTTGTTTTTTAATTGACAACACAAATGTGAGATTGTTATACCATACTATTGGTTAAGACAAGGTTAAAGGGCAGTTAATGGCAAGGCAACTAAAAAAATTGTTCTATTAACAAAAGAGCAAAAGACCTTTAAATGCTATAAACAGGGCGAATATTAACGTTAACGAAGGGTTAACGACTTCTGTTTACGGTACATAATGTAGGTTTATTGGTATTTTTGACTAGCAGAAAATAACCAATGAAAAACAAAACAACCATATTAATAAGTACCGCTATACTAGTTTTAATAGCGTTATCGTCTATACAGGCGTACTTAATAAACAATACTTACCAACTAAAAAAGAAAGCTTTTATTAATGAAACTACAGATGTTATCTCTGTAATAGATGACAATACTAAACTAGATTCATTGTACAATATATGGGGAGATAATTTAAAAAATTACATAGCAGATTATAAAAACAATCGTTTATCTAAACACCAAATTGTTAGTAGGTCTAAAGAAAAAAGTGATAGCCTAAATACCGAGTTTAAAAAAATATTTAAAGCAGAACTTAAAAAAGTAAATTTAGGGTATGATGTAGATTTTAAAATGAATTTAACTAGCGTTGTTCTTTTAGATAAAGTTAAAAATGACACCATATTTTCTGCTGGCAAAAAAGAATTAAGATTATTTGGCGAAGATTTTGAAGATAAAAACGCAAAAACCATTAACAACGCTAAGTGGTTTTCTGAGCAAGAATTTGTTGAAAAAATTAAAGATGAAATAAAAATAAACACCTTTGATTTAGAAGTAAAAACAGAAAATAAAATAGTTATTAAAGACTGGAAAAGTATTGTATATAAAAGAATGGCCTTTTTATTTTTTGCCTCTGTACTAATATTTTTAATTGTTATTGGGCTTTTATACTACGCCATAAAAAACTTAATAACACAGAAAAAAATAACAGCTATTAAAACCGATTTTATAAATAATATTACGCATGAGTTAAAAACACCTTTAGCTACATTAAGTATAGCATCTAAAAGTCTTAAAAAAGAAGAAATTAAAAATAATGAAGTAATTTTTAACAGCACACTTAATATTGTAGATAGGCAAAATGAACGTTTACAAAAACTAATAGATCAAGTAATGACTAACAGCCTTAGCTCTAGAGAAATTATACTAAACAAAGAGCAGGTTATTGATAATGAGTATTTTAAAAACTTAATTGATGATTTTAAATTATCTGTACAACAACAAGACGTTACTATTGTAAACAACGTTTGTAGCGCAGAGGTTTTACTGCGTATTGATAAATTTCATTTTACCACAGCATTACTAAACATATTAGAAAATGCAGTAAAATATGGTTCAGCATCTATAAAAATCACCATAGAAACAAAGCATATAAACGGAGAATATTGTATTAACATAACTGATAATGGTATTGGCATACCAGAAAAAAACCTACCCCTAATTTTTGATAAATTTTACAGAGTTACAGAGGGCAATTTACACAACGTAAAAGGTTTAGGCTTAGGCTTGTATTATACTAACCAAATTATAAAAGCACATAATGGTTCTATTGCTTTACATAGCCAATTACATAAAGGAACAACGTTTACTATTAAAACACCAATAAACTAATGCAAAAAACCACTGTTTTATTAGCCGAGGACGATTTTGATTTTGGAAGTATTTTAAAACAATACTTAGAAATTCACAATTTTGCAGTTACCTGGGCAAAAGATGGAAAAGAAGCTTTAGATATTTTTATGTTAGAAGCTAACAACAACACTCCTTTTGGTATTTGCGTTTTTGATGTGATGATGCCAAAAATGGATGGCTTTACTCTAGCAGAAAAAATAATAAACAATAGCCCAGAAACCCCTTTTGTTTTTTTAACTGCAAAAAAAATGAAAGAAGATAAAATAAAAGGTTTAAAACTTGGAGCAGATGATTATATAGTAAAACCTTTTGAAGCAGATATTTTAGTATTACGATTAAAAAATATATTAAAAAGAACACAAAAAATCATTCATCAATCAAAAAACAACAGCAGTTACAACATAGGCGCCTATGTTTTTAACCCTGTTAATTACCAACTAATATTTAACAACACCACACAACGGCTAACAGAAAAAGAAGCTCAATTAATAGCCTATTTTTTTGAGAACAAAAACCAAATGGTAAAAAGAGATCATTTACTTAATGCCGTTTGGGGTACAGACGATTTTTTCTCTGGTCGTAGTATGGATGTTTTTATTAGTAGGCTCCGTAAATATTTTAAAGAAGACAACAACATTTCTATAGAGAGTGCGCGTGGTGTTGGCTTAACCTTTAAAATTAAGGAGTAAAAGTAACAACAAAAACTTCTGTAAAAAACAGAAATTAAAAACAAAAATCTATGAAAAAAATAACAATATTAACAGTACACATTATTTTATTTTTGCTAGGAAGCACAGTACTAGCACAAACAATACCAACACCGCCAAAACCACCAACAACACATACATCTTCTTCTAGTTCTATGTCTTATTCTAAAACCAGTAGTGATAACCAAGGCGGAAACATTTCTATAGCTATTAGCAATACTAATGATAGCTATAAGTTTAAAGCAAAATTCCCTGAAGAAAGATATGTAGAAATAGTATCTGTCTTAAAAAATGAATTAGAATCTAAAAAAATGACCAAATCTGGTAGTACTTATTCTTGGGTTTCTAATGCTAATGGTAACGAAGTTTACAATGTTAATTTAAACTCTAAAAAGCTAACAATGTCTTTAGATAAAAGTATTGCTTCTGATGCTCTTATCACAAAGTTTGAAGCCTTGGGTAAAACACTTAAAACAGTTATTTCTGGTAATGATGAAACAAAAAGAGAAGCAGAAGAATTACAGCGTGAAGCAGATAGATTACTTAGAGATGCAGAAAGAATGAAACGTGAAGCTGCCAGAATACAAAGAGAAGCAAAGCGCATAGAGCAGGCTAATTTGGAAAGCTACAAAGAAGATGCTATACGTATTGCTGAAGAAGCCAAACGTTTAGCAGAAAAAGCTGCAATAATCAGCGTAGAAGCAAGTCATAAAGGAGCTATTAATGCTCCTTTAAAAATGTTATTGCGTAATAACAAAACTTACTTAAGTAATACCCTAAAAAACACAATTAATTATACTTGGCCAAGTGCGCAAAATGAGCTTATTACAGCTCTTTTAAAAAATAATATGGTACAATCTAAAAATGATATTGTTTTTAATACAGACCCAACTGGTGTATACATAAACGGTACAAAACTTACCAACACGCAAATTAACCAGTACAAGACTATTTTAAAAAAATATAACATTACGCCAGATAATACATTCTCGTTCTACAAAACAGACAATAATATTGTTATTATTAATAACAATGCAAAACTTACTAGCTTTTTAAAAAGTTTAAAAGAAAAAGGGTATATAAACTCTTTAAAAGACAAATTGCTTTTAGAAATTAACGGTACCAGTATTATAAAAAACGGAAAGGCTGTTTCTACTAAAGATGTAGCAATTTACAACAGACTGCTTTTACAAAATAACATTATACCTGCGCCTGGTAAAATTATAGAAATAACAGCTTCTAATGCTTATAAATTAGGGTATACATTAAACAACAAATCACATATAGGAACTTGGGTTATGCCTTAAGTAAAGCACAACCCAGTTCTTAATTTTATAAACTATTTTTTTGTTACAGACATTGAGTATGGTTTAGCTTCCTTTGCCGTTCCTCTACTCTTGTTTGGTGTGTTTTTCATACTAAAATTATAAGTTGCACCACTCATAATATCATCATACGTAATGTAGTTTTTAGTATAGCTATTTCCGTTTTTCTGTACCTCATCAATATAAATATTTTCTTTACTATTATTTGGGGCATTAACTGTAAATGTTTTACCGTTTCTTAAATGCATTTTTACACTTTTAAACAACGGACTACCCAAAGCATATTCTCCAGTTCCTGGAGTTACAGGATAAAAACCAGCAGCAGAAAACACATACCAGGCAGATGTTTGCCCGTTATCTTCATCACCACATAAACCATCTGGTGCAGAAGAATATAACTTATCCATTACATTACGCACGTGCATTTGTGTTTTCCAAGGTTGTTCTAACCAATTGTACAAATAAATTGCGTGTTGTATAGGTTGGTTTCCGTGTGCATATTGCCCCATATCTGCAACCAGCATTTCTGTAATTTCGTGTATTTGTTGTCCGTAGTAAGAGTCATTAAAAGTGGGTGCTGCAGTAAAAACATCGTCTAACCTAGAGCGCATTTTAGCTACACCTCCAAAGCCTTCTGCTAAACCTAACGGATCATGAAAAACACACCACGTCCAGTGCCAAGCAGCACCTTCTGTAAAAGCATCTCCCCATTTGTCTGGTGTATATGTAGTTGCCCATGAACCATCTTTATTTTTACCACGCATAAAACCTATTTTAGGATCAAATACATTTTTATAATTTAAAGATCGTTCTCTAAATAACTTAACCTGTTTTTTAGGCTTTCCTAATGCTTCTCCCAATTCTGCAATACTCCAATCTGCAAAAGCATACTCTAAAGTACGTGCTGCATTTTCATTTACGCCAACATCATAAGGAACATATCCTAAATCATTATAAAATTCAGCTCCAAAACGACCAACAGAATTAACAGGTCCTTTACGGGTTGAATTTTTAACAACGGCTTCATACAAGGTTTCAATATCATACCCTCTAATACCTCTTAAATAAGCATCAGCAATGTTTATAGCAGAGTTAGACCCTATCATACAATCTCTATGTCCAGGGCTGGCCCACTCTGGTAACCAACCACTTTCATTATACGTATTTACAAGGCCTTGCATTACATTGCTTAAATACTCTGGATACATTATTGTGAAAAATGGAAAAACAGCTCTAAATGTATCCCAAAAGCCATTATCTGTAAACATATAACCAGGCAAAACTTCTCCATTATATGGACTGTAATGTACTATTTCATTAGCTGCATTTAGCTCATAAAACTTTCTTGGAAACAATAAAACTCTGTACAAAGCGGTGTAAAATGTTCTGTATTCTTCTACAGTACCACCTGCAACCTCCATACGGCCTAACTCTTTATTCCAAGCTGCAGCAGCTTTTTCTTTAGTCTGATTAAAAGTATCATCTCCTATTTCTCTTTTTAGGTTGATTTCTGCTTGCTCTAAACTAATAAAAGACGATGCTACTTTTGCTGTAACTTGTTCCCCATCTTTTGTTGAAAAACTGATAGCTGCACCAACGTGGTAACCTTCTGCTGTTTTACTTTCTGATGTATGCTCTATACCTTCTTTTTCCTTTTTCCAAGTTAAAACCTCATCAAAATCTTTATCAAAAACTAAAACAAAATAATTGTGAAAATTACCCGGTACGCCACCACTATTATTTCTGCAATACCCAATAATTTTGCGCTCTTCTGGTATTATTTTTACCATAGAACCTTTAAAAAAACCATCTACAAGAATATGAGATTTTTTAGACTCAGGAAACGTAAACCTAAATTGGGCGCCTCTTTCTGTTGGTGTAATTTCTGTAGTTACATCATAGTCTGCCAAGTAAGCACTGTAGTAATGTGGTTTACTAATTTCTGCTTTGTGTGAATACCAAGAAGCTCTCTCGTCCTCATTAATTTTTAATTTTCCTGTTTCTGGAAATAATGAAAATGCTGCATAATCATTAATCCACGGACTTGGTTGGTGGGTTTGTTTAAAACCTCTAAGTTTTAAAGCATCGTAGGTATATCCCCAGCCGTCTCCCATTTTACCAGTTTGGGGCGTCCAAAAGTTCATTCCCCACGGTGTAGCTATTGCAGGGTAAGTATTACCGTTAGACAATGCAAACTCTGAGTCTGAACCTACCAATGGGTTTACATAATCTACATAAGAAACTCCCGTGTTAGATTGTGCTACTACAGCAGTTGTTACAAGTACAATTAGGGGAAAAAGTATTTTTATTAATTTCATTTTTTGAGATTGTTTACACTATTTTTTATGGATAATATTTTACTAATTTAAGGTTATTTGTGCCGTATTTTAACTAAAAAAAGAGGAGGAATAATTTTCCTCCCCTTAAAAAACTAAATAATTACACTAAAAAACTATTTATCCCACCATACTCTTGTGGTAAGTACATCTGGACCTTGAGATGCAATTGCCGCAGCATAGTTGTCTGGGTTATTACTTTGCTCGCTTGTAGAGTATGTTAACCTTCTTGGTATTGTACCTCCTGTTTCATTACCAGGATAATTTGTTGGTGTTAGGTTAGGGAAACCTGTTCTCCTCCAATTAGCAAAAGCTTCATACTCATTTAAAAAAGTTGCAGCCCAATATTGGGTGTTAATTTGCTCTAATGCATTTGCTGCATCAAACGGGTTTGCTGTTAAATAAGCATCTATATCTGCATCATCTATAATAGCGGCATCACCATAAATTGCTAACATTTTCATTGCTGCTCTTACTCCTGCATTGTAGTGTGCTTCTGCATTACCACCTGCTAACCCCCAACGCTCTGCTGCTTCTGCAAGCATAAACTCTACCTCAGCATAAGTCTGAAAAAACATTGGCGCACCTTCACCGGTAATAATACTTCTGTTAGGTTCTGCATATAAATCTGTATCTTTTTCTCCTGTAGACTCCTCTAATAACTGGCTATCTAATCCGTTTGGCAAACCTTTTAAATCTGCAACATTAGTACTACCATCACTTTTACGAGCTGCTAAAATTGGCAGTCTAGGATCTCCCTGTAAAAAGTCTATAAACGTTTTACTCATTCTAGGGTTGCTATCTGCTGTAAAAACTTCTCCGTTACCGTTTTTATTTATTCCCTCTGGGCCAGCAGTATGTTGTATGTATGCAATATCATCATTAGATTCCATTACGCCACCAGCTATTGCTTTAGTTGCCCAAGCCTCAGCCGCAGCAGGATCTACTTTTATTAAGCGTAGACCTAACCTTAGCATCATAGAGTTTCCAAATTTTTTCCATTGAGATTGATCTCCTTGAAACATTAAATCTGCATCTCCAAAACCAGAAACTCCGGTACCTAATACTGCAACAGACTCTTCTAACTCTTTTAGCATATCTGCATAAATATCACTCTGCTTGTCATATTTAGGAGTTAGGTTTCCTGTTAGTACCGCTTTACCAGCTTCAGAGTAAGGAACATCACCATACAAATCTGTTAATCTGTGGTAAATAAAAACTCTCATTATTCTAGTAATAGCTTTCATTTCTTCTGGCTGTTCTTCTTCATCTAATTGAACAAGCATATCCTCTACGGTTTTTATAGCATTACCGTAAATACGATCTATCATAGAAGATGCATACCCTTTGTTCCATGTATATTTATCTCCAGACCAATAGCCTGCTGTTGTAGATAAATGTTGCATCATTGTAGAAGAGTATATTAAATTTGCTCTCCAGTTCTCATAACGTTCACCTGATGTGTATAGTTGAGCAGCACTAAGCTTAGTGGTAGCCGGCACCTGATTTGGTGCTGTTGGGTTAACGTTTAGCTCTTCAAAACCTTTATCACAGGCTCCAAGAACTAATACAAATGATAATATAAATAATATTTTTCTCATGTTCTTAAAATTTTACATTTAGACTAAAACCATAGTTTCTAGTTGATGGTACACCAAAATATTCTAAACCTTGTGAGTTACCTGAGTTGTATGTACTTTCTGGATCTACATTATCTATACTTCTTGAAATGTAGAATAAGTTTCTTGCTATTACTGATACATTTACACTACTTATAAATGTTTTTTCTAGCATTTTTTCTGGTAATGAATACCCTAAACTAAACTCTCTAAACTTTATGTAATCAGAGTCTTCTACAAATTCCTCTGCAATACGACTAATTCTTCCATAGTATGTTTGTAAATCTTCTGGTGCAACAGTAGTTGTAAATTCTTGACCAGTGTCACCGTCTATACCAGTAACTACTAATCCGTTTTCTCTGCCTTTTAAAGTTTCTTTGTGTAAACCTGTACTGTAACCTAAAGCATTAGTACCAGACAATAATTGTCCGCCAAATTTACCGTCAATTAAAAAGCCTAAGCTAAAATCTTTATATCTAAAGGTATTACTCCAACCTAAAGTTAATGGCGGTACACCTTCTCCTAATATTTTACGCTCTCCTTCTTGTGCAATTGGCACACCTTCTGAGTTTATATCATAAATAATGTTACCAGCATCATCTCTATTATAAGATACACCTACTATAGAACCATAAGGCTCACCTACAACGTGTGTAATTCTTGCGTTTTGTGTTCTTGGCTCATCTAAGCTAATTGGTGTACCCTCATCATTAGTAGCAGTAACTTCACTTTTATTATAAGACCCGTTAAAGCTTGTGTTCCAGCTAAAATTATCTGTTTGTATTGGTGTACCAGAAATTAAAAACTCTATACCTTTATTTTCTAACTTACCAATGTTAGCCGTTGCACTTTCATAACCAGAAAATACAGATGTAGATATATTTACAATATCCTTAGAAGTTTCATTTTGGTAATAAGCAATATCAAAAGAAAGTCTGTTTCCAAAAAGTCTAAGATCTAAACCAATTTCTGTTTCGTCTTTTTCCCAAGGAACTAAATTTGGGTTAGGAACAGAGTTTCCGTTAATTCTACCTAAAGTTTGCCCTTGGTGACCTTGTCCAAAAATTTGGTATGTTGGTGCTAATTGATAAGCAATGTCTCCACCACCAGCTACACCAGAATAACCTCCTCTAATTTTTAAAAAGTCTATAAAGTTAGGTAGTTCTAATAAATCTGATAAAATAACACTTGTATTTACAGAGAAGTAAAACTCGTCATTAGGTGTAGTTTTGCCTGGGTAAGATAATGTAGAAAACCAATCGTTTCTTCCTGTAAAGGTTAAGTAAGCCCATTTATCATATGAAAATCCTAAAGATCCATAAATACCAGAAATTTTTCTTTCTTGAAATTCTCTACTTCTACTTTGGTCTCTAAGGTTAGATATATCTTCAAAACCAGGAACAACAAAATTGTCTCCTCCTAAAATTAAAGTTTCTGACTTAACGTGGTTTGTATTTGCACCAACCAACCCATCAACACCAAACTTATCTGTTATACTTTTTTCTATACCTAGCATTACATCAGCATCTATTTGTGTATATCTACCTTCAGTCTCGTTCATACCTCCTAAAAGTTTGTATGCTGTTCCCCAAGGCTCTATAGATGTAGATTTTCTTGTGTAATGATCCACACCAACACGTGTAGATGCATATAACCAATCTAAAATATCATAACGTAAAGATGTAGATGCTATAATTCTGTTTTTTAAATCTTCATTACTAAAATTGTATGCAGAAAAATAAGGGTTTTGCGAGTAAATGTTTGCAGAGTATCCTCTTTCTGACCCATCTGGGTTTGCACCCGGATTCATATCACGTACATCTACGTTTGGAGACAATAATGCAACAGTATAGTTTGCATTTCCAGGAGCATCAGACAATCTTGGTCTGTTGTTCACATTTTCTACAATATATTTTACATTAACCTGACTTGTTAACTTGTCTGCTAATACAGCACTTGTATTTAAAGAAAATGATTTTCTGTTAATACCTGAGTTAGGCACAATATCTTCATTATCTAAGTCAGATACAGAAAGCCTGTAACTCATTTTTTCAGAACCACTTGTAATTGCTATTGTGTTTATAAACGTAGTACCTGTTCTGTAAAAGTGATCTCTGTTATCGCCTACATAAGAATAAGGTCTTTCTTGCCCATCCCATTGTACAACGCTAGAACCATCTAATTTTGGACCCCAAGAAGACAATCCTAAATCAAAAGCTTCAGACTGGTTAGCAGGTACTCTACCCCTTGTACCTTGTCCATATGATGTTTGAAAATCTGTTAAAGAAGTATCTACCTCATCAAAAGTAACAGAGCTACTAATTTCTACACCCAATCCTTTTTTCTGGGTACCTTTTTTTGTTGTAATAATAATTACACCATTACCTGCTCTAGAACCATAAAGAGCTGCAGCTGCACCACCTTTTAGTACACTTACAGATGCTATATCGTCTGGATTTATACTAGAGATACCGTCACCTCCGTCACTACCACCATACAAATCTGCAGATCCACTATTTTCATTACCAATAGGAATACCATCTACAACATACAAAGGTTGGTTGTTACCTGTTAATGTACTGTTACCACGAATAATAACTCTACTAGAACCAGCAGCACCGGTTGAGTTTTGGGTAATATTTACACCTGCAACCTTACCTTGTAATGAGTTAATTGCACTAACTTGTTTTACATTAGATAGCTCGTCTCCTCCAACTTCTGTTAAAGAATACCCTAATGCCTTTGCTTCTTTTTTAATACCTAAAGCTGTTACAACTACTTCGCCTAACTGCTCTGCATCTTCAACCAAAGAAACGTTAAGTGTAGTTTTCCCTGCTACTGCAGCACTTTTTGCAGTATAACCTATAGAAGTAAACTCTAATATTGAAGAGTTACTTGCTACAGTTATTGTGTATTTACCATCAAAATCTGTAGATGTACCATTAGATGTTCCTTTTTCTAAAACATTAACCCCTAGTAAAGGTACTCCTGCTTCATCTGTAACCGTACCAGTCACAGTTTTGTTTTGCGCTACCATACCACTAGTAAGGAGAAATAGCACAAACAACAATAAGTAATGTGTTTGTTTTTGCATACTTAAATGAGTTTTAATTGTTAAGTTAGTTATTAGTTAATTTAACTTTAAATTTTACGTATTAATGTTAAAAGCAGAAATTAATTCGACTAACAACTTTGTGGAAAAGCTAAGCGACAATATAAGGAGGTGTTAAAAATACAGAGGCTTAATTATTAATTCCTCAGTTTTATCTTAAACAAATGCGCATTTAAAAATAACTACAGCAAAAACCTACAAACACTACAGAATAAGACACTTACAAATAAGAAAACTTGTTAAACAATAGCTATTACTCTAGTCTTACTTCTAAAACAGTGCCATTAAGTAAGTTTTTATGAGACACAAAATACCCTTTAAGGTCTTTATTATCTAAACGGATACTGTTAATTTTTCCATTAACATTTCCTGTTCGTTTAATTATTAACGTTTTGTTTTTGTAGTATGTAGTATTTAAATGAATTGTGACTGATGAAAACCTGGGTGTAGTTATGGTATAAACTGGTGTAGCCGGACTAACAGGATATATACCCATCATTGCATATACCACCCAAGCAGACATTGTACCTGTATCATCATTACCTGGTAAGCCAGATGGTGTATTTGTAAAATATGTATTTATTAATTGCTGCACACGTTTTTGAGTTTTCCATTCATCTCCTTTGCTGTAGTTATATAAAAAAGGATAAGCAATATCTGGCTCATTAGCCATATCAAACTGGTTATTATCAAAAATATAATCTAGGTGAGATACAAATTGTTTTTTACCGCCCATTAGCTTCATTAAGCCTTTAATATCGTGGGGAACCATAAAAGCATACTGCCAAGCATTACCTTCTATATAACCCACATTTTTTTCAAAATTTGCACCTTTATACGGATCAAAAGGTGTGTACCAACTACCATCACTATTTTTAGGTCTTAGTAGTTTTAACTTACTATCAAATAATTTTTTATAGGATAAAGATTGATTATAAAACTTTTTATAGTCTGCCTTTTTACCCAATTCTTTTGCTAGTTGAGAAATGGCAAAATCTGCTATATTATATTCTTCAGTTGTAGAAACAGGACCTTCAGCTCCTCCGTTTACACTTAAATATCCATTTTTCCAATACTCTTTATTACCTGGTCGTAACGGATTATTGTCTAATTCTGTAGCTCCTTTTACCATTGCTGCATAAGCCTCCTCTACATTAAAATCTCTAATACCGCGCAAATATGTATCTGCTATTACAACTGGCGCAGGATCACCTACCATTGTAAAAGTTTCTGTAGAATTTAACTCCCATTTGGGCAACCAACCATTTTCTTTGTACATAGATAACATACTATTTACCATATTAGATTGTTGCTCTGGGTACAATGTACTCATTAAAGGATGGTAATTTCTGTAGGTATCCCAAAGCGAAAAAACGGTGTATCTAGTGCCTTTGGTATTTCCTATTTTACCTGTTGCAATCTCAGGATAATCTCCATTATAATCATTTAAAGTATTTGGATGTATTTGTGTATGGTATAAAGCTGTATAAAATATTGTTTTATCATCTGCAGAACCTCCTTTTACCTCTACAGTAGACAAAGTCTTGTTCCATGCCGTTTTTGTGGTGGCATATACATCATCAAAATTTTTATTAGCTGTTTCTTTTTCTAAATTTTCCCTAGCATTTTCTATACTTACGTAAGACACACCAATTTTTACCTCAACAGTGGTTTTCTTTTTAAAATTGTAACGCATATAAGCACCAATACTATCACCTACAACTTCTCTTGTAAAGCCTTTCATTAGTCTAGTTTTACCATTATACCCCATCCATTGTGCTTCTACTCCATTGTATTTGTATGGTTTTTTCCAAGCTCCAAACTCATCTGCTGGACTAGAAAATTTAGCAACAAAATATACTGGGTAAGCCTGTTCTGGACTATTATAACAGAAAGAGCCAACTGTGCGCATTCCTTCAATTTCTGTATTAGATACCACTTTTACCGTTGCGCCTTGCTCATTAGTTAAGCCAAGTCCTAAATTTAAAAGTATGTTAGATTCTCCTGCTGGAAATGTATACCTAGACACTCCTACTCTTGTTGTTGCAGTTAGTTCTGTTTTTATATTGTATTTAGATAAGTTAACTGAGTAATAGCCTGCTTTAGAAACCTCATCTGTGTAAGTGGTTCCGTATTGCATATGGTTTGTTTTTAAATCTCCTGTAGTTGGCATAGTTAAAATAACTCCCAAATCTGGACAACCAACTCCACTTAAGTTTACGTGCGTAAATCCTGTTAAAAAATTGTATTGTTTAACATAAGGGTTAGACAGCCAACCAGCATCTTTTTGTACTGCTACATTAAAAGGAGATACACTTGCCATACCTCTTGGCGCAATTGCTCCAGGATTTGTTGCTCCAAAATTAGAGGTTCCTATAAATGGATTTACGTAGTCTACAGGTTGTTGACCAAAGGCAAAACTTACTACAACTAAAACAATACTTAAAATTTTAAATTTTATACTCATAATTCTATTCTACAATAATTTCATCTACAAACAACCAGGCACCACCGCCATTAGGCGGACTTTTTAAATTAGTTACCACCACCTTTATGTACCTAGCTTTAGTTGGTTTAAAATTGATTTTAAAATCTTTTAATTCTGATGCATTGCTTACTTTAAATGGTCTAGTAACCTCTGCAACTTTGGTAAACTTTTTTCTATGTTCTGATGTAAAGACTTCTATTTTTAAAGGAAAATAAATTCCTGAACTTTGATTTTCTAGTGTACCAACTGTTACTGCAGAAAACGCTGTTTCTACATCAAAATCTATTACCACATCCATATTATTACCCAACCAACCTTGCCACTGTCCGTCGTGAAAATTTTTAGATCCTCTTAATACATTTACCAAACCTAGCTGTTGCTCTCCTTGGTAATTTTTATGATACTTAGTGTTATAAACCACATATTTACCAACCGCATTATGGTAATTAAACTCTTTAGTTAAGGTTGGCCCTACTTGTTTATTATTTTTAAACATTGCAGCCTTTAACGTAGCTGTTTTATTTAGTTGAATTGGATTTTGATATTGTGAAGATGACTGTGAAAGCAAAGAACCATCTACGGAGTATCTAATATCTGAATCTGGAAATTCATTTTTTAATAAGATTGATAATTCACCTTTTTCTATATCAACTTTAGTATCTGTAGTTACCTGATAAGCACTTTTAGCATAGTTAACACCCATAACATCATAACGCTTAAACAGCTCTTTTACTCTACCTGAAAAATTAGCCCAGTTTTTATGTGTCGTTGGTGTCCACAGAACCTCAGACATAGCAGCCAGTCTAGGAAATATCATATACTCAGACTGTTGTTCTGTTGGTATATACTCTGCCCACAAATTTGCTTGTCCGCCTAACACGTGTTTTTCCTGCTCTGGAGTCATTTTATCTACCACTGGGTTAAACTCATATACTTTGCTAAGCGGAGTATAACCACCAAATGCTAAAGGTTCTTGATCTTGATTTCCTTGATAATGATCAAAATAACAATGCGTACCAGGTGTCATTACAACATTATGCCCCTCTGCAGATGCCTCTAGACCGCCCTTTACACCACGCCAACTCATAACGGTTGCTCCTGGAGCCAAACCGCCCTCTAAAATTTCATCCCAACCAATTAAAACCCTATTTTTAGAACTTATAAAACGTTCTATTCTTTTAATAAAATAGCTCTGCAATTCATCTACATTTGCTAAGTCTTCTGTTTGTAATCTAGAGGTACAATGTGTACAAGTTTTCCAATTGGTTTTTGTAGCTTCATCTCCGCCAATGTGTATATATTTAGACGGAAACAACTCCATAACCTCTGTTAATACATCTTCTAAAAAAGTAAATGTTTCTTCCTTACCAGCACAGTAAATATCTGTAATTGGCCAAACACCACCAGACGGAACCATAATTTGCTCTCCTAAACAAGAAAACTCTGGGTATGCAGCTATTGCACTACTAACGTGTGCTGGCATCTCTATTTCTGGCACTACAGTTATACCTCTTTCTTTTGCATAGGCTACTACTTCTTTTATTTGCTCTTGCGTATAAAAACCTCCGTAAGTAGCTTTTGTTCCTAAAGGTGCATTTGGTCTAGCGTTCCATCCTTTATCCTCTTGGTTTACCCTATAACCACCAACAGACGTTAGTTTTGGATATTTTTTAATTTCTATTCTCCATCCTTGATCATCTACCAAATGCCAATGAAATGTATTCATTTTTAGCATTGCCATACGGTCTAACGTTTTTTTTATATAATCTACCTCAAAAAAATGTCTAGACACATCTAACATTAGTCCGCGCCATTTAAAACGAGGATTATCTTTAATTTCTATTGCTGGAACTACCCACTCTTTTTGCACAAAGCTTGCACTCTCTATACTAGCAGGAAGTAACTGTTTTATAGTTTCTAATCCATATACAAAACCAGAATACGTTTTTGCAGATACGGTTATATGATTAGAATTAATTACTAAATTATAGCCTTCATAAGGTAATGAGTCTACAATTTTAAACTGTAAAAAATTAGAAGAAGGAGCACTAGCTACCACAGCTAATTTTACACCTGAGACTTGTTTAAACTTTTGAGAAAAAGACGCTAATAATTTTTGTTCATTTTTTGTGCTTGCAACCAATTTTGTATTTCCATTAAAACTAAAACTACCTTTATGTAACTCTGTAAATACAGGCTTAGGAATAATATTAATTTCTTCTTCTGTAAATTTTTTTTCTTTTTTAGTTGTACAACCAAACATTAATAACAGTAGAAAAATGGTTATGTGGTAGTTAAGTTTTTTCAAAATGAAATACGTTTAATTAAATTTCTTACTTAGTTTTTTTATTACCGCATATTGCTCATCTGTAAGTGCATTACCATCAAAGATAGAGACTCCTTTTGCTCCATTATCTTTTGCTAATAGAATTGCTTTTTCTAAATCTGAAACAGACATATTTGGCACATAAATACCAGTATGCAGCTCTGTATTAGAATTTTTAAGGTCTTTTACACCTTGTCCTGTTGCATAACCAATCCAATCTATTTCTTCATTGTAAAAGTTATGATAAATCATTGGTAGTACTTTATCTACATTCCATTTATCCCAACGTTGGCGAACCATATGGTCTGCCATTTCTGGGTAAGGAAATACTGCTGCAGTTAATATTTTATTGTTATTATGCGCTATGGTATAAGCTTCATCTACAATAGCTTTTACTTTATTTAACCTAAATTGTTTCCACTCCATATCTATAGCTGGATTTTTAGACTCCTTAGGGTTTTTATGGTGCTCCTTTTCAAACTCTGCTACGCATACGTCACAGTAACAAAAATCAAACTCAGGTAACTCTACTTCTTGTTCTAAATTGTATTTTGGTAGTAACCCAATTGGTAAAAAAATATCTGAATAACGAATATAATCTAAATGTACACTTGCTACATCTTCAACCTTTGCCAAACCTTCTACCAAACTTAATATATGTGCTTTAGACTCTTTTCTTGTTGGGCACAACCATTTGTAATACCCTACATATGGTGGCTCATCAAAACAAGACTTACCATTTCTACTAACCGCGTACCACTCTGGGTGTTGTTCTGCAATAGCATCTCCTGGTCTGTTTACAGTAAACATCCAAGCGTGTACATTTAACCCTTCTTTTTTTGCAAAAGGAACTATTCTTTTTAACAACTCTGGATCTGTACCTGTATTAATTAGCACATCTGTAATTCCGTTTGCGCTATATTTAGCAAATTCCTCTTGGTAAGCAGTATCTTCTTTTTCCTCGCTTGCAGATGTCCAAGTCCAAAATGTAAAACTATCTGTTACAGCATCTTGCTTTTCTACTACATTCTTATCTTGTTTTTTCTCTTCACAAGAAAAAAATAAAGAGCAAAGTAAAAGAACACTCATTACCCTTAAAAATACCTTATTCTGCTTCATTACTACTAAATTTACCATCTTCTTTAATTACTAATATTTTGTTTGTAAAAGGACTTTTTACCCAGATGTTAAATCCGGTTTTATGCTTATCTAATTTTGGACTCACTAAAGTTCCTAATATAGATTTGTCTTGTATCTCTTTTTCATTATTATTTTCTACATAATTTAAAAACACTTTATACAAATACCATTTTATATGCTCATCCTTTGGAATGCTCCAATTTATATTTTCCTTAGTTTTATCAGAAAAATAAACATACCCCCATGTGTTAGGTTTATGCATATTAATTACGCCTTGTGGAGACCAAACCCAATTATACTCTGGTAAAGCTTTGCCATTAGCATCTTTCTTTTTAACATACTTACCATCTATTAAACTATGTTGCCATTGTACTCTAGAAAAATTTATACGCCAAAAATTATTCACTGGTATTTCTGCTATTTTAGAGGGTTCAAAAAGTGATTTCCAAGGAATAGCAATTTCTGTAGACCAGCTTTTATCTGTATCATTAGCGTTGTTTAAAGTTCCGTTAATATGCACGGCAGTTTTTAATCCGTTTATATCCCAATTATTAATGGCAGCACCACCTTGACTATAGGTTTTTGTTAACAACAAATCCCATACTGTATTTAGTGCGTTTATCTCTAACTCCATATAATTATGGGTGGTACCAGGCGGATCTATAAAAATTTCAAAGTCATTATTATGAAAAATAACTGCATCCTTTTTTGTAATATCGCCCCATACATGAGGCTCATCTAACAAAGCAAAGAAATACAAATAAGTATCATCCCAAAGCATTTTTACTCTAGTTTTATACGTTGCTTTTTTATCACCTTCAATATCTATAAATTCGGTTGTCCATTTAGCATTTTCCCAAGACTCCTCATTAGCTAAACCATCTATTTCTAAACTATTTAATGCCTTGTGTGCTATATATTTTTTAGGTGTATTTTGCGCTAATAATGACGCGCAGCATAAATACGTTAGGAAAAGAAAAATAGCTATAATTCTCTTAATTTTCATAGAAGGTTCTATATTCATACTCTTTATTATTAGTAACTTTTTTTTAACGTTAATATAATTTAGTTGCTAATTAAATTATTTTTTATAATTTTCAGACGTTCTATTTTGCGTGTTTGGTAAAATGCTATATCTAGTTTTTAAACTGCATAGCAACACTTTATAAATATTCCTTTTTTTATTTGTAATAGAAATAATTTTAGACCAATAACGATAGCTAAATGCTAAACGCTTTAATAGTACCGACAAAAAAACAGCCAAACTTAACCAATGAGTATAAACACAGATGTAGATTCTTTTTTAAACAAGAATTCTTCTAAAAGCTTTGAAATAAACTACAAACACCATATAATTTTTTGGGTTATATACTTTATTTTTAACAGCTTAAGGTATAGTAACATTCACCAAGATTTTATGCTCTCATTGCGTATGAATCTTATAGGTTTTCCTATACATATGGCTATTGCCTATTTTAATGTGTATTACTTAATGCCCAAATTTGTTTTTAAGAAAAAATACATTAGTTACACGTTTTTAGTTATTGCAACACTATTTTTAATGTTATTGGTTAAATACTCTTTAACCTATTATTTTATAGGTCCAAATGTTTGGCCAGAAGGACCAGAGGAACTAAAAGGCCTAACACTTAATTACGCCACTACAATGATGGTTGGTGAGCTATATGTTTCCTCTTTTGTAGCAGCCATAAAACTTACTATAGATTGGCTTAAAGAACACAGCAAACTACACGAATTAGAAAAAAGACAACTTAGTACAGAATTGCGTTTTTTACGTTCACAGGTTTCTCCGCATTTCTTTTTTAATACACTAAACAATATATATTCATTAACTTTAGAAAAGTCTGATAAAGCTCCTGAGGTTATATTAAAACTATCTGAACTAATGCGCTACTTGTTGTACGCTACCAAAAAAAACAAACAAGACCTAAAAAGTGAGCTAGACTGTATACAAAACTATTTAGACCTAGAACGTTTACGTTTTGATGAGTCTTTAAATATAAACATTAGTATTTCTGGTGATTTAGAAGGCAAACGTATTTCTCCTATGTTATTAATTCCTGTAATAGAAAATTGTTTTAAGCACGGAGCCAGTAAAAACATAGGAGATATGGTAATAGATATAGATGTAAAGGTTAGTGAAGATTTACTTCATTTTAAGGTATCTAATACCATACCCGAACAAAGTGCAGACAGTTTAATACCTATTAGAAGTGGTGGTATTGGACTAAGCAATTTAAAAAAACGCTTAGAGCTAGGGTATAAAAAAGAAGATTACCACCTCTCTATTTATGAAAAGGATAATATGTTTAATGTAATTCTAAAACTTAAAGTATGATTAAATTAAGAACCATAATTGTTGATGATGAACCGTTGGCTATAAATGTTTTAAAAAATTATGTTTCACAAATACAAGAATTAGAGTTAGTAGAAACATTCTCTAATGCAGTTGCTGCAACTACTTTTGTTCAAAATAACGAAATTGATATTATTTTTTTAGATATTAATATGCCCATATTAGATGGGTTAGATTTTCTAAAAAGTTTGCAATCTATGCCAATGGTAGTAATGACAACCGCACATGAAGAGTATGCACTTACTAGTTATGAACTACAAGCTATAGATTATTTGGTTAAACCTATACCGTTTCCTAGGTTTTTACAAGCAGTACAGCGTATTATAAAATTAAAACAAGGTAACACTACAAAAACCACAACTACCAATACAGTTGCAGAAAACCCTAGTATTTTTATTAAGGTAGATAAAAAGAAGTTGCAAAAAATAGTGTTAGATGACATTATGGTAATTGAAAGTTTAAAGGATTATATACGCATAAAAACAAAATCAGATAAATACATTATACACAGAACTTTAAGCAGTTTTACAGACGAATTACCTAGTGATAAATTTATAAGAATACATAGGTCTTATACCATATCTATCTCTAAAGTAGACACTATAGAAGGTAATAGTTTAGAAATTGGCGGCATACGCTACACAATTGGGCGTAGTTACATTAATGATGTAAAAGAAACACTTTTAGGACGCGCATAAATTTCAATTTTTAAGAAAAAGCTGTTAGGTTTTCATTTTGTATTTATTAAGCTATTGTTACAAGTTACTGGTCGATTTTTATTGCTAATAATTTAAAGAATAACAATATTTAAGAACAATAAACTAGCTGATTCTTAAAAATTATGATATTATCTAATTGGTTTTTATATCAAAAAAATAATGTAGCAAAAATAGCTCTTGCCGCATTTATTACTATTGGTGCCACTAGTTGCAAAACAGAAAACAAATATTCTGAGGTTGCTATAGCAGAAAATGGCACTGCAGCAATACCTGATGTAATAGACTTTACATTTCACGTAAAACCTATTATATCTGATAGATGTTTTATTTGCCACGGGCCAGATAAAAATGCTGTAGAAGGTAATTTTTCTATGGTTTCACCAGAGGAGGCTTATAAAGCTTTGGGAGAAAACTTAGACCATTATGC
Source organism: Cellulophaga geojensis KL-A (assembly GCF_000568425.1). Classification (NCBI taxonomy): domain Bacteria; kingdom Pseudomonadati; phylum Bacteroidota; class Flavobacteriia; order Flavobacteriales; family Flavobacteriaceae; genus Cellulophaga; species Cellulophaga geojensis. The sequence continues at coordinate 94,405 of NZ_ARZX01000008.1, read as the reverse complement.
TATTGTGCCAGGAGACACAGAAAAAAGTGGAATGCTAGACCGTATTTACTCTAAAGACCCAGGGAGTATAATGCCACCTCCAGAATCTAATTTGATACTTACCGAGTATGAAAAAACTATTTTAAAAAAATGGGTAGAACAAGGTGCAGAATATAAAGATCATTGGGCTTTTACACCTCCTAAAAATAAAAATGTACCTAAAACTAAAGATACTTGGGGAAATAATGAAATAGATAACTTTATTTACCAAAAATTAGAAGAAAACAACTTACAACCTTCTGAGCAAGCCCCAAAAGAAAAATTATTACGTAGGGTTTATTTTGACTTAACTGGCTTGCCACCATCTACAAAAGACATTAATAATTTTTTACAAGATACTTCTGCAAATGCGTATGAAAAAGTGGTAGATAAGCTGCTAGCATCACAAGATTATGCAGAAAATATGGCAGCAGAATGGATGGATATTGCCCGTTATGCAGATACACACGGCTACCAAGATGATTTTGAGCGTATTATGTGGCCTTGGAGAGATTGGGTTATTAATGCTTTTAACAAAAATATGCCATACAATAAATTTGTTACAGACCAACTAGCAGGAGATTTAATTCCGGATGCATCTCTAGAGCAAGTTTTAGCAACAGGTTTTAATCGTAACCATAAAATTACTTATGAGGGCGGAGTAATCCCAGAAGAATACAGAGTAGAATATGTAGAAGACCGTATTACAACTTTTGGTACTGCTTTTTTAGGGTTAACATTAGAGTGTGCCCGTTGTCATGACCATAAATATGATCCTATTAGTCAAAAAGCACATTTCTCATTCTTTAGCTTTTTTAATAATATAGATGAAGACGGATTGGTAAACGGTGGTTCTGGAGTAATTCCTAAACCATACATTACAATTACAGAGAAAGAAAAAAATGAAGTTTTAGATTTTGTACAATTACAAAAATCAGACATAAAAGAAGTTCCTGTAATGGTTATGCAAGAGATGAAAACTCCTAGACAGGCATATATTCTTAACAGAGGCTTGTATGATCAGCACGGAGAAAAAGTATATCCAGATACTCCAGAGACTATTTTAGCTTACCCAGAAGGGTTTGAAAGAAATAGACTTGGATTAGCAAAATGGCTATTTCATAAAGATAATCCTTTAACTGCCAGAGTTGCTGTTAACCGTTTTTGGCAACGTATGTTTGGCACTGGCATTGTGGCTAGTTCTTATGATTTTGGTAACCAAGGAGCATTACCCACACACCCAGAATTGTTAGATTATTTGGCCTTACAATTTAGAGATAGCGGTTGGGACACTAAAAAAATGCTAAAACTTATGGCGCTTTCTAAAACCTACCAGCAAAGTACTGTAATTAGTAAAGAAGCTTTAGAGAAAGATCCAGAAAACAAATGGTTAGCACGTGGACCAAGAATACGTTTGTCAGCAGAAATGATAAGAGACCAAGCCCTTTTTGTAAGCGGACTATTAAATAAAGAAATTGGTGGCCCAAGCGTTAAACCATACCAGCCAGAAGGTATTTGGGAAGAAACCACAGGTGGTGGTGGCGGTAGTACATCTTCTTACGTTTTAAGCGAAGGAAAAGATTTGTACCGTAAAAGTTTGTATACATTTTGGAAACGTACAGTACCTCCACCAAGTATGATAACTTTTGATGCTGCCTCTAGAGATTTATGTTCCGTAAAAAGGCAAGAAACCAACACTCCGTTGCAAGCATTGGTGTTATTAAATGACCCACAACTTATTGAGGCTGCACGTGTGTTAGCTGCTAATGCAATTAAAAAAGAGACAAGTATCGAAAAACAAATTTCATACATTTTTCAATCTTCTACATCTAGACTACCAGATGAAACAGAGGTTACAGAACTTACCAACCATTATAATGATATGTTAAACAGAGTAAAAAGTAACGAAATTAATACAGATGAGTATTTAGCTATTGGCTCTTATAAAGTTGATGCTTCTATTACTGCAGATAATTTAGCTGCTTTGTCTTTAACAGCGCATACCATTTTAAATTTAGATGAAACTATAACCAAAGGATAGTTATGAGCGAGAAAAAAATACTAGAAGAAAGATCGTTAATCCTAAACCGTAGAAACTTTTTAGGCAAAGCAGCTTTAGGAGTTGGTGGCACCGCTTTAGCATCATTAATGGGTTGCAGCTTTTTTAATAAAAGTGAAGCTGGAATATTAACACCAGCAAATTCAATAAGTGGGTCCAAAGGCGCTTTAAGTAGTTTGCATCATCCTGCAAAAATAAAAAGAGTTATTTATTTGTTTCAAAGTGGTGGTCCGTCTCAATTAGAGTTGTTTGATTATAAACCACTTTTAAATGTACGCCGAGGTGAAGATTTACCAGAATCTATTAGAAACGGGCAACGTTTAACTGGTATGACATCTGGGCAAGATAAGTTTCCGTTGGTTGGTTCCCAATTTGATTTTAAACAGTACGGTAAAAACGGAACTTGGATTAGTGATTTACTGCCTTACACCGCTAAAATGGTAGATGATTTGTGTTTTATAAAATCTATGCATACTGAAGCAATTAATCATGACCCAGCAGTAACGTTTTTTCAAACAGGATCACAACAACCCGGTAGACCTAGTATTGGCTCTTGGTTAAGTTATGGTATTGGTAGTGAAAATGATAACCTACCTGCTTTTACAGTATTATTATCTAGAGGTAGCGGAAGACCTCAAGGTCAGCCTTTATATACCAGACTGTGGGGCAACGGGTTTTTACACTCGTTACACCAAGGTGTTCAATTTAGGGCAGCCAAAGATCCTGTATTATATTTAAATGACCCTAAAGGAACTACTAAAGACACCAAACGTGCTATTTTAGATAAATTAGCAGCCTTAAATGAAAAGCAATATGAGGAGTTTGGAGATCCTGAAATACAAAGTAGAATTTCTCAATATGAAATGGCATACAGAATGCAAACCTCTGTACCTGATGTTATGAATATTGATGATGAGCCAGATTATATTTATAAAATGTATGGCTCAGATGCAAAAATACCTGGCACTTATGCTGCAAACTGTTTGCTAGCAAGAAAACTAGCCGAAAAAGATGTACGTTTTATACAGTTGTACCACATGGGTTGGGACCAACATGATAATTTACCAGGCGCTATAGAAAAGCAAGCTAAAGATGTAGACCAAGCCTCTGCTGCGCTTGTAGCAGATTTAAAACAACGTGGTTTATTAGAAGATACGCTTATTGTTTGGGGAGGCGAGTTTGGAAGAACCAACTACTCACAAGGAATATTAACAGCAGATAATTACGGAAGAGATCACCACCCTAGAAGTTTTACAATGTGGATGGCCGGTGGCGGTATTAAACCAGGTATTAGTTATGGTGAAACAGATGATTTTGGATATAACATTGTTAAAAACCCGGTTCATGTACACGATTTTCAGGCCACAATGATGCATTTATTAGGTATAGATCATAAAAAGTTAACCTATAAATATCAAGGTCGTAGATTTAGATTAACAGATGTAGAAGGCCACGTTATTAAAGATATTTTATCTTAAACCATAGTACCAACCATCTACTTTAACCAACTTATGAACCGACGAACTTTTATACAAAACTCTAGCTTAGCTAGTGCAGGGCTTTTTTTAAGTACACCTGCTTTACAAGCTATGCAGCCCTATAAAGATGCCATAATTGGTCACGGCAATTTTAAATATAAAATAGACTTAAATTGGGGTGCACTAAACTCTAATTACTACCCTGTAGAAAACTGCCATGAAATGGTACAAGATTCTAAAGGAAGAATTATTTTACTTACAGACCACACCAAAAACAATGTAATAGTTTATGATAAATCTGGGAATTTAATTGAAGTTTGGGGCACCGAGTTTCCTGGCGCACACGGACTAACATTAAATATAGAAAACGGAGAAGACTTTTTGTACATAGCAGACAATAACCGCCATGAAGTAATAAAAACAACCATTAAAGGTAAAGTTGTACAAATTTTTAAGTTTCCTAAAGGCTATGGTAGTTATAAAGATATAACAGAGTACATTCCTACAGAAACTGCTATTGCTGCTAATGGCGATGTTTATATTACAGATGGCTACGGAGCACAACATATTTTACATTATAATGAAAAAGGTGAGCTATTAAATATTTTTGGAGGTAAAGGAAAAGAAGATCATTTATTTGGTAATGCACACGGTATTACTATAGATACGCGCAACAATGCAGCACCTACATTACTAATTACTGACCGTATGGAAAATAAGTTTAAACGTTTTAGTATGCAGGGCGATTACATAAATACAATACACCTACCTGGTGCTTTTGTTTGCAGACCTGTAATACATAAATACAATATTTACACAGCCACTATTTGGTCTGGAGATGGCGCAATGGATACAGGTTTTGTATCTATCTTAAATAGTGAAAACAAATTAGTTTCTGCTCCTGGTGGTACTAAGCCAAAGTATAACAATGATGGTACTTTGCAGCCAATACAACAAGCCATAAAGGTATTTAAAAATCCACATGACGTTTGTATAGATGATGATGAAAACCTTTATGTAGCACAATGGAACTCTGGTAAAACATACCCAATAAAATTAACTAGAGTCTAATTAATTCTATGAAAAAAATAATATACATATTAATTTTTATAGTTGGATTTTCTTGTGCTAAAAACAAGAAACCCAACTATACACAAACTAAAGAAATACAGCTAGTTTCCCCAAACTTTACCGTAGATTCTATATTTTTTAAAAACAATGCTACTATTCATTTTTCTAGTGTTTTAGCAAACACAACACTAAAATATACAGAAGATAATAGTAGCATTACTCAGCAATCTAAAACACTGAAATCTCCTTTAAGAATAGAAAAATCATCTACAATAGCTGTTAAAGCTTTTCATACAGATTATAAAGAGAGTGAGACTGTTAAGCTACAGGTAAAAAAAATAAAGCATAACATCTCAAGTGCAGCAATACGTATTTTTCCTGAGCCTAGTAGTACCTATTCTGCCAATGGTGCTACTAGTCTTACAGATTTAAAAAGTGGTTACCCTCAATTCAAAAAAAATAATGCTTGGTTAGGTTTTAATGCAAAAGAGATTAGTTTTAATATAATTTTAGACAAACCTTTATTGCTCTCTAAAATAACATTACATACATTAACTGCCCAAGGAGACTGGATTTTTGCTCCAGAACATATTAGTATTAAAAACAACAATACAATTATAGGAGAGCTAGTAAATAAAGAAGCTAGCAAACAAAGTTTTAGTGGCGCAAATGTAAACTTTACAGAAGTACCCATTACTCCTAAAACATACAATGCACTTACCATTGTAGTTAAAAGCTTAAATGGCATACCAAATTGGCATTCTGGTGCCAATAATATCCCTTGGTTTTTTATTGACGAAATTATAGTAGAATAATGCAGCAGATACACACACTATACATCCACATAGGAAATTTACACCCTTTATTTGTACACCTTCCAATAGGCATACTAAGTTTTGCTTTTATATTAGAAATTTATTTAAAAATTAAAAAATCTAAGGAAACAGACATTGCTAAACTGGCATTGGGCTTAGCTGCTATTACTGCTCTATTTTCTTTAGGAACAGGATGGCTTTTAGGTGATAATGGCGGCTATGATGAGCAAGCATTATCTAGACATAAATGGATGGCTGTTGCGCTTACTGTTTGTAGTGTGCTGTTATTTATTTTACGCACTTTACATCAAAAATGGAGCTCAAAAATTTTCTTTCCTATATTTATAATTACACTTGTTTTACTTGGTATTACAGGTCATTTAGGAGGAAATATGACTCACGGAGATGATTTTCTTTTTCAAGATAAATCTAGCAAAGAAGTAGCTATTACAGATATTAATAAAGCTAAGGTATATAAAGATGTTGTACAGCCTATTTTAGATACCAAATGCGTTAGCTGCCACAATGCAAACAAAGCAAAAGGAGAACTTATACTTACCAGTAAAACCTTTATATTGGCTGGAGGTGAAAATGGTAGTGTTTTAGATTCTATAAACGGAGAACAAGCCTCACTATTAGGAAGAATACATATGCCAATAGAAGATAAACTGCATATGCCTCCAAAAGGAAAAGTACAGCTAACAGCAGAAGAAATAAACTTATTAGAATGGTGGATGAAAAACAACAATTGTTTTGATTGTACTGTAAATGAAACTAACACCACTGCACAAACAAAAGCTATTTTAAAAACTTTAGAAAAAGACACTACATCTATTGGTATACTTACTGCAAGTTTAGATCCGGTGCCCTTAGAATGGGTAGCTAAAATGAATGCAAACGGATTTAGCATTCTTCCGCTATCAGAAAAAAGTCCCTTATTAATTGTAACCCTTGCTAACAGAAAAGGAATTACTAGTAAGGATATTAAAAAATTAGAAGATTATGCAGATAATATTGTGGAGCTTAATTTAGGTTTTACAGATTTTAATGATGATATGGCAATGCTACTGCCCAACTTTAAAAATATTGTAAAATTACAGCTACAGAAAACAAAAATAACATCTAAAGCTTTAGAGGAGGTTGAAAAATTAGAGTTTTTAGAGTCCTTAAATTTATATGGCACAGCTGTTACTAGTGATATTTTTAAACATTTAAAAAAATTACAAAAGCTAAAAAAAGTATACTTATACCAAACTGCAATACAAAACAGTGAACTAGCTAATTTGCAAAAAGAAAAACCACAGCTTGTTACAAAACATTTATCTGATACTATTTTTAATGACGCAGTACTTAACAATCCGTTTATAGTAAATGCCACAGATTTTTTTAATACTGAAATTGATGTAGAACTTACGCACGTTTTTAAAACTGCAAACATATTTTACACTTTAGACGGTACTGAGCCAGACACTACATCTACTAAGTATACTGCTCCTATTAAACTTACAGACTCCAAAACCATAAAGTTTTATGCCCATAAAAAAGATTGGAAACAGAGTAGCGTTGTAACTGCTAACATAAAAAAAAGTGGCTTAAAATTAGATTCTATTTGGTTAGATAAAAAACCTCATGAAAATTACAAAGGAGATGGGGCAAATTCTTTAAAAGATTTAAAAAGAGGTTCTATAAACTTTCAGGATGGTTTATGGTTAGCATACCAAGGAGAAAACTTAAATGCAACCATTGCTTTTAATGAACCTAAAGAGATAAGTACAGTTTCTGTTGGTTCTTTAACTAAACCTACTAGCTGGATATTTAATCCTATTGGTTACAAAGTATGGACAAGTACTAACAATAAAGATTACACTCTTGTAAAAACAGTAAAACTGCCTGTTCCCCAAAAATATGTAGATGATGCCATTTCTTTTTACGATATAACTTTTGATAAAACAGTGGCTAAATATGTAAAAGTTGAAGTAGTCAATATAACAAAAAACCCAGCTTGGCATCCAAATCCTGGAGGCAAAAGCTGGGTTTTTGTTGATGAAATTCTTGTAAACTAAACTATTTCTGCACTTAAACCTGCTTGTAATAGTTTGCTACATCTTGGTTCTAAATCTTTATATGAACCGGTTTTAACGGTACATTTACCTTTGTAATGCACCAAAAAAGCACATTGTTCTGCCTGTATTGGTGTATGATCGCAAGCATCTACCAGTGTGTCTATCACATGATCAAAAGTATTTACATCATCATTAAACAACACTATTTCATTATTGTTTGCTACCTCTTCTTCAACTAAAAGTTCTTCTAAATATTTTTCCTGATTACTCATAATCTTCTAACATTTATACTAACTAAAATACATATTTTACGGCAACCCAATTATTTTTTTCCAGATTTTTTTCAAACTTTAACCCTACTTCATTACATTTTTCTGTAATTACCGGGATATCTTCTTTATAAAATCCGCTTAAAAATAAAATACCATCTTTAGTTAAACACTTTGCATACGCAGGTATATCTGCTAATAATATATTTCTATTAATATTAGCTATAATAATATTGTACTTCTGGTCTTTAAGCAAGCTAACATCTCCCTCAAAAACATTTATTTGGCTACAATTATTACGCTCTTTATTTTCTAAAGCATTTAAATAACACCAGTTATCTATGTCAATAGCATCTACAGAACCTGCATTTTTCATTGCTGCTAAAATTGCCAAAACACCTGTTCCGCTGCCCATATCTAAAACAGATTTTCCTGTAAAATCATGTTCTAAAATATGTTGCAACATCATATGTGTAGTTTCATGATGTCCCGTACCAAAACTCATTTTTGGTTCTATAACAATATCAAACTTGGTATTTGGTTTTTCATGAAAAGGTGCACGTACAGTACAAACGTCATCTACTACAATTTTTTCAAAGTTTTTTTCCCACTCTGCATTCCAGTTTTGTTGTTCTATTTCTTTAAAGTTAAAGCTAATATCAAAATTTTCATTAGATAATATTTGCACATTTTTCACCTTCTCTTCTATCCAAAGATCCTTTAAAATATATGCTTGTACTCCTTCTTCATTTTCTACAAAACTATCAAACCCAACTTCGCCCAATTGCGCAATTAATATGTCTGATGCTGGTTGCAATGGTGCAACTGTAAAATTGTATTCTATATAGACTAAATCTGCCATTATGTACGTATTTGTAAACTTTTTTTAGAAGTGCAAAGGTACTTTATATTGCGTCTATAATAGCAATAAAATCGTCTGCTTTTAGTGCTGCTCCACCAATTAAGCCACCATCTACATCTGCTTTAGAAAAAATTTCTTTAGCATTTGCAGGTTTTACACTACCACCGTATAAAATAGATACAGCTTCTGCAATTTCTGTAGTATACTCATCTGCTATTGTTTTTCTAATAAATGCGTGCATTTCTTGTGCTTGTTCTGGAGATGCAGTTTCACCTGTACCAATTGCCCATACAGGCTCATAAGCTAAAACAATGTTAGACCAAGCTTCTGGCTTTAAATTAAAAAGAGCATTTTTTAATTGAGACGCCACAATATTAAAGTGGTTGTCTGACTTACGGTCTTCTAACTCTTCACCAAAACAAAAAACAACGCGTAAATTCTTTTCTAACGCTTTAATTACTTTTTTAGCTAAGATTTCATCAGTTTCGCCAAAATAAGCTCTACGTTCAGAGTGACCAATAATTACAGTGTTTATGCCAATATCTAACAACATATCTGCAGAAATTTCTCCTGTATATGCACCATTATCTGCAAAGTGCATATTTTGTGCAATTACTTGTATTGTTGATGATTTTACGTCTTCTACTGCCGCTGCTAAATTTACATACGTTGGTGCTACCATAACCTCTGCATCTGTGTCTGGTAATTTACCAGATAATTCTGCTAACAATGCATTTGTTTCGGTTAGGGTTTTATTCATTTTCCAGTTACCTGCAACTATTTTTGCTCTCATTTTTTATGTGTTTTATGAGTTTACTATCAATTTTAAGTATCAAATATAGTATATAATATTTGTATCACTTAATGATTTTGCATTAGTAACAAATAACTGCCTAATCCTTAAAAAAAAGGACATAAGCTGATAAAAATTTAATGTTTTTTATTTTTTATTGGAATCCAAATTTCTTCTACAGAATCTGGGTTTGCTGCGCCCAAATATCTATCATCTAAAAACTCAAAATGTGGTCTTTGGTCTAGCTGGTAACCTGTCTTTGGTAACCACTCTGTAAATATGTACTGAAAAGCTGTAGAAAAATCTTTAGCCATACCTTGGTATAAAAAAACTGCATATAAACCACCTTTAAGCTCTAAAACTTGCATACCATTAGGTACTTGTTCTGCATTAGTAACAGCTATTGCTGCCCACTTATTAAATGTAGCTGCTGGGTTAAAGTTAACAAAAGAGTATTCTTTACCATAATCTTGAACCGAATAATACTCGCCTTTTATTTGGTTTACTATTTCATCTTTTCTAGATACAAAATTTTTCCAGTGTGTAACATTATCCATAGTAAGCACAGAAACCTCTTTTTTTATACCTACTAAAATTTTAGGTTCTAATTCTTTTATCTCTGGTGCAACACTTACTAAGTTTCCCATAGCTATGCTTCAATAATTTTTATAGTACTGTTATGCTTTAATATTTCTGTAATAAAGCTATCGTTTGCCTTTGGGCTTATGTAAACCTCATCAAACTTATTGTATTTTATAATTAGTCCTTTGCTTGCTGTTGCTGGTTTTAAACCAACCCAAAGTGTTTTTCCCTTTACGATTTGGTGTATATCTGTAATAGCAATATCGCCTTTAAATGGTCCACTTTTATAACTTAAAGTAGTAGAAGTAAGCTTGTAACTTGTACCATAAAAAACCCATAACAACAAGCACAGCACCAAAGCGTTAACTACTATACTAACAATATGGTTTGTAGTTTTAACTTCATCAAAAATACTAAAGAAAAGATTTAAGCATAATAATAGTATTACAACTATCATCACACCTTTAAACAAGATATCTTTTCTACTTTTAAAAATCATTTTAAAACTTTAAATCGTCTACATCATTGTAGTGCACTTTTTGTTTGATTGTACCTTTTTCTAAAACCAAAACAGCCGGATTAGAACGAACTACAGTTTTCAACGCAGTCTCATCAGTAAAATAAAAACTAAAATCTAGATTGTATTTTTTTACAATTTGGCTAGTAAAGTCGCCATTAGAAGCTGACATTCCTATAACCTTGTATCCCTTTGCAATTGCTTTGTCTGTAACTGTTTTTATTGCTGTAAAAGCATCATAATTACTTTTAGCCAAATCATATGCAATTACCATTACTAATTTATCTTCTTGTAATAGTGATGATGCAAAATCTTCACCATCTTTTTCAATTGTAAAATCATGTATAGGTGGCTCATACCCTTTTTGTACTTCTGTAGTTTCTACACTTACATACTCGCCATCTACACTTGGGTAATCTCCTTGGGTAACGTATATTTTTTCTTCGCCATTTACATTAAACTTCCACTCATAATCAAAAATTGGCTCTGGCGCACCTTCTGGTACAGACATACCTTCTGTTATATTAGCTCCAATTTTATAAGGTCTAAAATCTTTAACTGGTAAATGGTTTAGCACATGGTTTGCAAATAACACACAAGCAAGTAAGCCTAGTAAAACTACACCTCTTGTAACATTAAAATTAAAAAGAGGTTTTATATGCTTAAGCCCAAAAAATAGAAGTAGAATATAAAATAGAAGTATTACATCTTTAATAAAAGACTGAAAGGGAGTTAGTTTTATAGCGTCTCCAAAGCAACCACAATCTGTTACTTTATTAAAATAGAAAGAATAGAACGTTAAAAAGGTAAAAAAGATAATCATTCCTAGTAAGCTGTAAACAGTTAGCTTTGGTCTGTACCCAACTAAGAGCATAATACCAAGTAATATTTCTACAATTACTACTACTATAGAGATTGATAAAGCGTGTGGCTCAAAAAAAGGCATATTTAAAACACCTACGCTAAAATATTCTTCTAGTTTAAATGAAAAACCAACCGGATCATTAAGTTTTATTAATCCGCTTATAATAAATAATATACCTACAAAAACCCTACTAACACCTACTAAAAACTTCATACAATAATTAAATTTGAAAAAATACAACTTAAAAGTACGCTAACGTAACTTTTAACTTTTGCTTATAATTTTTACTCGCTTAAATGAATTAATGCAAAAACAGAGTAATTAATAATATCTTGATAGTTAGCATCTATACCTTCACTAACCAATGTTTTTCCTTTGTTATCTTCTATCTGCTTAACACGTAACAACTTTTGTAAAATAAGATCTGTTAAAGAGCTAACACGCATTTCTCTCCACGCTTCACCATAATCATGGTTCTTATTTTCCATTAATGTTTTAGTAATGGTAATATGCTTATTGTATAGTTCTACAGCCTCAGCAACATCTAAATCTGGTTGCTCTACAATGCCTTTTTCTATTTGCACCAATGCCATAATAGCATAATTAATAATGCCAATAAATTCAGATTTTTCACCTTCATCTACCTTTCTAACATCGTTTTCTTGCAAACCACGTATACGTTGTGCCTTAATATAAATCTGATCTGTTAAAGACGGCAAACGTAAAATACGCCAAGCACTACCGTAATCTTTCATTTTTTTTTGAAAAAGCTCACGGCATTCTTTTATAACCGCATCATATTGTTCTGATGTATTCTGCATTTATCTTGTGTAATTTGTGTAAATTTCGCTTAAAATTTTGAACTAATCAAAAGTAAGGGTTTTATCTTAAATCATTTATTTTTTAAAAGTCGATAAAAATCATTTTAACACACAGTATGACAATTAATTGCAACGGAAATTTAATAAACCTATCTACACCTAAAGTAATGGGTATATTAAACCTTACACCAGACTCTTTTTATGACGGAGGAAGCTATAAAAATGAAACCGACATTGTTACCAAAGTTGAAAAGATGCTTGTAGATGGTGCTACTTTTATAGATATTGGCGCATATAGCTCTAGGCCAAATGCTATTAATATCTCTGTTAATGAAGAAATTAATCGTATTGTACCAGTTGTACAACTACTCGTAAAAAAGTTTCCTGGCATTTTACTTTCTATTGATACCTTTAGGAGTGCAGTAGCAAAAGTTTGTTTAGAGAATGGTGCTGCCTTAATTAACGATATTTCTGCTGGTAATTTAGATGATAAAATGATGAACGTAATTGCAGAATACAAAGTACCTTATATTATGATGCATATGCGTGGAACTCCAGAAACAATGCAACAGCTAACAGAATATACAAATGTGACTTTAGACATAAAGCAGTATTTTGCTAAAAAACTTGCCCAAGCAAGAGCCTTAGGTATTGTAGATTTAGTAATTGATCCTGGTTTTGGATTTGCAAAAACTACAGAACAAAACTTTAACGTATTACAAAACTTAGACCTTTTTAAAACAATGAATGTGCCAATACTTGCGGGCATTAGTAGAAAATCTATGATTTACAAAACCTTAGACACAACTGCTAGTAATGCACTAAATGGTACAACGGCATTAAATACCATTGCGTTAACAAAAGGAGCCAATATTTTACGAGTTCATGATGTTAAAGAAGCCTTAGAATGTATTACGCTATTTACTGCTTTAAAGTTAAATGAGGAGTTGTAATTTAATTCTTCATTTTTTTTATAATTTTACAAAAACCCTTTTACTTGGATTTTCTAAATTTTCTTGATTTTAAAATAACAGATATTATAGACATTATATTGGTGGCTGTACTACTGTACTATATTTATAAATTAGTACGTGGCTCTGTAGCTATTAATATTTTTATTGGTATTGTAATTGTTTGGGCACTTTGGAAACTTACCGAATTGCTAGATATGAAAATGATTAGCAGTATGGTTGGCGGGTTTATGAACATTGGTTTAATTGCCTTAATTATTGTTTTTCAGCAGGAATTGCGTAAGTTTTTACTAATGATAGGTTCTACTAATTTTGCCACAAAACGTAATTTTATAAAGCACTTTAAATTTTTAAAACAAGAAGCAATGACTACAGATACCAATGTAGAAGCTATTGTTAACGCTTGTGATAAAATGGGTAAATCTAAAACAGGAGCATTGCTTGTTTTAGAACGCACCAACTCTTTAGACTTTGTAAAAAGTACAGGTGATAAAATGAATATTGAAATTACCCAACCTATATTAGAAAGTATTTTTTACAAAAATAGTCCGTTGCATGATGGTGCTGCCGTTGTTGAAAACAATACCATTGTTGCTACCAGAGTAATACTACCAGTTTCACAAGAGCGTACCATACCTTTACGCTTTGGATTAAGACATAGAGCTGCAGTTGGTATTACAGAAAAAACAGATAGTTTAGCACTTGTTGTTAGTGAAGAAACTGGCACCATATCTTACATAAAAAACGGAGAGTTTGTACTTTACAAAGATTTAGACGAACTTACAAGTCTTATTAAAGAGGACTTAATATCTTAAAATGAATTGTAAAAATTGTGCAAATAGTCTACAAACAGACTATTCTTTTTGTCCAGATTGTGGTGCAAAGGTGATTAGAAATAGGCTTACTATTAAAAATTTACTTAGTGACATTACAGAGCGCTACTTTAATCTAGATAACACTTTTTTACGTACTTTTTTTCATTTATTTACAAAACCAGATGTTGTCATAAATGGTTACGTAAATGGCACAAGAAGAAAATACGTTAACCCTATTAGTTATTTTGGTATTGCCTTAATGTTAGCAGGGTTTTTAATGTTTTTTATGCGCAAGGTTTTTGATTTTGAAATGGATCTTGACGCTTTTGACCAAGGAATGAACCCTGAGTTTACTAAAAAAATGATAGATGTAATATATGATTACTCCTCCTTATCTTTTATAAGTTACATCCCTGTTTTTTTAATTGTAGGCCTCATTACATTAAACAAAAGAAAACACATACTAGCAGAATACACAATTAGTGTAATTTATAGCTTAGCACAATGGAGTATTTTGTCTTTTTTTACAAGTATGTTTATAATTGCCTACTTCCCGGAATCATTCACAAACTACAGCCTTACTGCATTATTATTTATGATTTTATATTTTCTTTATGTTCAGCAAAAATTAAATAAATATTCTGCTTGGCAAATAATTTACAAATCAGTATTGTTTACAGGTATATTTTTTACAATATTTGTGGGGCTAATATTTTTTATAATGATAGTTGCTATGATTACTGGCCATTTTAATCCTGCAGATTTTGTTCCTGCAAAATAATTTAAGCTACTTCATCTGCTACAAACTGTGCTTGATAAAGGTTGTAATAATAACCTCCTTTTTTAAGTAACTCTTTATGTGAACCGCTTTCTATAATATTACCTGCATCCATAACAATAATTTTGTCTGCTTTTTTAATAGTTGCCAAACGGTGTGCAATAACAATAGACGTTCTGCCTTGCGTAATTTTCTCGGTTGCCTTTTGTATTAATTGCTCTGAGTATGTATCTACAGAAGATGTAGCTTCATCTAAAATTAAAATACTTGGGTTACTTACATAAGCACGCAAAAAGGCTAGCAATTGACGTTGCCCACTAGATAGCATAGAACCACGCTCTTTTACATTATACTGGTAATCATTAGGAAGACTTGTAATAAAATCGTGCACAGATATTTCTTGTGCAGCCTGTGTTATAGTGTCTAACGTTATATCTTCATTTTTTAAAGAAATGTTATTCTCAATAGTATCTGCAAATAAAAATACATCTTGCAAAACAACCGCTATTTTATCTCTTAATGACGTTAATTTATAGTCTTTAATATCTACACCATCAACCAAAATTTCACCAGAATTTATTTCATAAAAACGGTTTAGCAAATTTATAATGGTAGATTTTCCTGCTCCGGTAGCACCAACAATAGCTATTGTTTCACCTGCCTTTACATCAAAAGAAATTCCGTGTAAAACCTCTTCACCTTCTACATAACCAAAATGCACATTTTTAAAAGAAATATTACCTTTTATTTCTTCTATTTCAAAAGTACCCTCATTGGTTATAGTATCTTTTTTATCTAAAATTGCAAATACTCTGTTTGCTGCAACCATCCCCATTTGCAGTACATTAAACTTATCTGCAATTTGCCTTAATGGTCTAAACAACATTTGCGATAGTTGTATAAACATAAATATGGTACCAAGCTCATCTACATTATTGTTTAACACAACACGTAAACCACCATACCAAACAATTAAACCAATAGCTACAGAAGAAACAATTTCTGCTATCGGGAAAAAGATAGAGTTATACCAAACTGTTTTTAACCAAGCATTTCTATGCTTTTCATTTATAACTCTAAACTTTTCTTGTTCTACTTTTTCTCTGTTAAAAAACTGAACAATTTTCATTCCTGTTAAACGCTCTTGTACAAAAGTATTTAGGTTAGATACTTGCGCTCTAACATCTATAAAAGCAACTTTCATTGCTTTTTGAAAAACTCTAGTAGCATAAATTATAATTGGCATAATAGCAAAAACAATAAGTGCTAATTTCCAACTATAAAAAACCATTACGCCAGCAACTACAACCATTTTTAATAGGTCTGATACTATCATAAAAAAACCTTGACTAAAAATTTCTCCAATACGCTGTATATCTGTTACTGCACGTGTTACCAATAATCCTACAGATGAATTGTCATAATATTTCATTTTAAAGCTAAGCATATGCTTAAAAAGCTTTATTCTAATATCCTTTATAACAGATTCTCCTAACCAATTAGCATAGTACACAAAAGATAGCTGACTTACCACCTCTAATACTAAAACTATTAACATTAAAACAATAATGTTTAACAATAGTTCCTGATCTTTATTTTCTAAAGCTGTGTTAACAATTTCTCTTAACAAAATAGGGCTTAAAACCGCAAATGCTGATAAAGATATTGCAGCTATAACAACACCATAAAAAGTAATTTTATAAGGTTTGGTAAATTGTAACAATCGTTTTAACAATGTATAGTCAAACGCTTTTCCTGTTTCTTTTTGTGTTTTAGACATTTTTTACTTTGATAATATTTTTTGGGTACAAAACCTGTGTTAAATATAATGCTTTTGCTGGCACAGAAGTACCTGCCTCTGCCCTACTTTTACTAGCTATTATGGTGTGTATATGGTCTATAGTAATTTTACCTGTTCCCACATCTAAAAGTGTACCCACAATGGCTCTAACCATATTGCGCAAAAACCTATCTGCGGTAATTGTAAACACAAATTTATCTTCTTTTTGTTCCCAAATAGCTTTTTTAACAGTGCAATAATAGGTTTTAACATCTGTTTTAGATTTAGAAAAACACTCAAAATCTTGTTTACCTAACAGCAATTGCGCTGCCTTATTCATTTTTTCTATATCTAATTTTTGCTTTATATAATGTGTTGTTACTATAGAGAAAGGGTCTTTTTGTGTGGTAATTAAATACTCGTATGTACGTTCTGTTGCATTAAACCTAGCGTGGGCATCTTCTGGAACTTCATAAATGTTTTGGATAGCAATATCATCTGGCAAAAAAGAATTTAGCCTACGCATTAAATCTACTGTATTAGATATGGGAGTAGTATTAAAATGAGCATACATTTGCTTAGCGTGTACACCTGCATCTGTTCTGCCAGCGCCCATTAAAGAAATTTTTTCTTTTAAAAGCGTACTAAATGCTTTTTCTAACTCTTCTTGTACAGTTATAGCGTTTGGCTGTATTTGCCATCCGTGATACGCTGCTCCAAAGTATGAAAATGCTACAAAATATCTCAAATTGAATTCCTATTTTTGTAAACCACAAAGATACTTAATATAAGTAAGATTTTAGCAGGCAGTAAACCGTATTACTTTAATTTAAGATTAAATTACACCGCTACTTCTTTTAAATGTTATAAAAACCAATTATTTAAAATGACAAAAATTTTATTACTGTCTGATACACACAGCTACATAGATGATAACATACTAAATTATGTTAAACAGGCAGATGAAGTATGGCACGCTGGTGACATTGGCAATTTAGAGGTTACAGACAAAATAAAAGAGCTAAAACCTTTAAGAGCTGTTTATGGTAATATTGATGATGACAAGGCTAGACTAGAATTTCCGCTAGACAATAAGTTTATGTGTGAAAAAGTTGCTGTTTGGATAACACATATTGGTGGTTACCCAGATAAGTACAATGTGCGTATACGCGAAGAAATAAAAAAAGATTCTCCTAAAATATTTATTAGCGGGCACTCTCATATTTTAAAAGTAATGTTTGATAAAAAGTTAAACCTACTGCATATGAATCCTGGTGCTTGTGGTAAACACGGTTTTCATCAGGTACGTACAATGCTACGTTTTACTATAAATGGTAGTGATATTAAAGATTTAGAAGTTATAGAACTTGGTAAAAAATAATATGCAACCCTAAAAATTAGTTAGTTATGCTTTACTATTAATTTTTACTAGGTATTTTTTGTATCCATTTTTTTATATTTACAATTACATTATGTTTTGCAAACACAAACCAAATTAAATAATAGCAACATATTTTCCCCAATTTATGAGTAATAGCCCCAAAATTACTGTTGTAGATTTAGAAACGTATAAAACAAACCCTAAACTACATAACAACAAAAAATATTATAAAATATGTCTTATTCATCCAAAAAGTATACTACACTACCCAAGTAAATCTATTACTATAAACAACACAGTATTGGTATTTACAAATCCGCTTTTAGTCTACAACTGGGAACCAATTTCTAGAGAACAAGTAGGCTATTCTTGCTTATTTAATCCATCATTTTTAGCAGAAAATACTAATGAGCTAGAAAAACAATGTCCGTTATTTAAGCTTGGAGCAAATAATATTTTTCATTTAAATAAAGAGCAAGAAACTCATATCACATCATTATATAAAAAAATTAAAGAAGAACTAGACAGTGATTATAAAAATAAAGATGCTGTTGTTAGCAATTACATTAGTTTAATAATACATGAAGCATTAAAAATAGAACCAAATGCAGCTAACAAAACACCAAAATGTGCTGCGTCTAGAATTACTTCTTTGTTTTTTGAGCAATTAAACAGACAATTTCCTATTAAAGATCCTAACAAGAGTATTACCTTAAAAACTCCAAAGGACTATTCTGACTTTTTATCTGTACATATAAATCATTTAAACGACTCTGTTAAAACTATAACAGGTAAATCTACATCTACACATATTAAAGAAAAAATTACTGCAGAGGCAGAAAATATGCTTCATAATACCGATTTAAACATTACAGAAATTGCTTATTGTTTAGGTTTTAAGTATCCAAATAACTTTAGTAAGTTCTTTAAAAGCAATACAGGTAAATCTCCTTTAGAGCACAGGAGTGTTTTTCTTTGATTTAGATATACTATAGTTTGATTTGTATACTTTTCTAAAAGAATCTATAAATATATTTATAATCCCAAACCTAAATATATTTATAGATGATAAATGAAAATGAACTAAAAGGCAAAACCAAAACTGAAGTTTTAAAATTATTAGGAACTCCTTTTAAAGGAGCCATAACTAATGTATGGACGTATAAGAAAGGTTCTAGTAACGAATTAGAAACCGAAATAACCGTTTATTTTGATCCTGAAAATGGCAAAGTACTTTTAACAGATTGCGAAACAGTATAAAAAACTATGTTATAAAAATAAAAAAACCCAGGAACAACCCTGGGTTTTACGCACTAATATAACTAAGATGTTAGGTTTAACGCAAACGATCAACAGATTTTACAAGATCTTCATCCTTTTTAATGAACCTATTGGCTAGCACTAAAAATACGATAGAAAATAGTGGAATCAACATCCCAATACCCTTCTCAGAAACAACAGTTTCTCCGGATAAGTTTAGTGATCGGGAAACGAAAAATCCTAGTATAAAAAGATTACATATCATATTCAACCTGTTTACAACAAATTGATTTTTTCTATTTTTAAATAACAAAATGGCAATAAAAGCCAAAATAGCAGACACATAAAAGGCTATAGAAATATACATTTCATCTTTAGCAAAAATAACAGTACCGTTATCTAATGTCCATAAACTAGCAAAAAAAGGAAGCACAGCTGCCAAAACAACTACTATTAATAAAAAAACAGTTTGTACTCTTTGTATCATTTATCTTTCTTTGAAAAAACAAAAATAGCGTCTTTTTAAGATTTATCAATGAAATATTAAAAATAATTTGTAATATTGCTACAGAATATTAGTAATATCGCTTACCGACAGGGACTTTCAAGTCCAAATAAGTACCCAAATTACACACTTCAAGATTTCATATTTTTCAACAAAGTATAACTTATTCAACATTACATGTTTGAGATTTCCGATTTAAAAGCAAAAAAGCTTCCTGAATTACAGGATATTGCAAAAGGTTTAAATGTTCCTAAGTTTAAAACATTAAAAAAACTAGATTTGGTATACCAAATACTAGATGTACAAGCAGCAAACCCTAAAGCGGTAGAAGAAGTTGTTGTTAAAGAACCTAAACCAACCAAAGCGCCAGCTTCTGCAAAAGCAAAACCTGCAGAAAAGCCTAAACCACGACCGGTAAAAAGAGAGCGTGTTTTAAGAGAAAAGCCAAAACCTAAGGCAAAAGAAGAAACAACTACAGAAGAAACAAAAGAGCCTGTTGCAAAAAAAGCGCCAGCTCCTAAAAAAGCTCCTGTAGCTAAAAACACAAAACCTGCTGCTACTGAAAAAAAACCAGTACACAGAAACAACCAAGGCCAGCAAAAAAATAATGGTCAGCATAAAAATCAAAACAAAAAACCACAGCACCAAAAAAATTCTAGAGACAAAAGTAATTTTGACAAGGATTTAAAAAATAGATACAGAGAGCCAGAGTTTGAGTTTGATAGTATTATTGCTAGTGAAGGTGTTTTAGATATTATGCAAGACGGTTATGGTTTTTTAAGATCGTCTGATTACAACTACCTTTCTTCTCCTGATGATATTTATGTTTCACAATCTCAAATTAGATTATTTGGATTAAAAACAGGAGATACAGTTTTAGGAAATGTGCGCCCACCAAAGGAAGGCGAAAAGTACTTTCCGCTAATTAAAGTAAATAAAATTAATGGTATAGATCCACAGGTTGTACGTGACCGTGTTTCTTTTGAACACTTAACACCATTATTTCCTCAAGAAAAATTTAACCTTGCTGAAAAGCAGAGTAATATTTCCAACAGAATTATAGATTTGTTTTCACCAATTGGTAAAGGACAACGTGGTATGATTGTTGCCCAGCCAAAAACTGGTAAAACAATGCTTTTAAAAGACATTGCTAACGGTATTGCGGCAAACCATCCAGAGGTTTATCAAATTGTATTACTAATAGATGAACGTCCGGAAGAGGTTACAGATATGCAACGTAATGTTCAAGGAGAAGTAATTGCCTCTACTTTTGACAAGGAACCATCTGAACACGTACGTGTGGCTAATATTGTACTAGAAAAAGCCAAGAGATTGGTAGAATGTGGCCACGATGTGGTTATTTTATTAGATTCTATTACACGTTTAGCAAGAGCATACAACACGGTACAACCAGCGTCTGGTAAAGTATTAAGTGGTGGTGTAGATGCAAACGCATTAAACAAACCAAAACGTTTCTTTGGAGCTGCTCGTAATATAGAAAACGGAGGTTCTTTATCTATTATAGCTACTGCACTTACAGAAACCGGCTCTAAAATGGACGAAGTTATCTTTGAAGAATTTAAAGGAACTGGTAATATGGAGCTTCAGTTAGACCGTAAAATATCTAACAGAAGAATATTCCCTGCAATTGACCTTACTTCTTCAAGCACACGTAGAGATGATCTTTTACTAGATGAAAACACAATTCAACGTATGTGGATTTTACGTAAATACCTTGCAGATATGAACCCTGTAGAAGCTATGGAGTTTATAGAACAACGCATTAAACAAACTAAAAACAATGAAGAGTTTTTATTGACAATGAATCAATAACAAAAACCTTTATTCTATAATAAAAAAATCCTACTAATTAATTTTAGTAGGATTTTTTATTAGTTGATTTTCAGAATACTATAAAAAAGTGACTATATTTATGCGACCGTAAAATCCAATAGTTATGATGACCAACAAAAAAAAAGCATTTTATTTTATTTTACCCTTAGCATTATTTATTGTTAGCAGCTGCAATAATCCTAAAGAGCAAAAGAAAGAACATCCAGAGCCTGTTAAAGAAGTAAAACCACCTACACAAATAATTACCACCAAAAAGGCTCAAACTCTTTTTGATGACTACTCTAAAAGAAGAGCTACTCTCATTAAAGATTTTGAAGACAATGAAGTAGACCCTAACTCCTCTTTTGATGTTGCCAGATATGGCTATTACGATCTTAAAACCTTAAAAAACTACATTGCTTTTATAGAACAAGAAGCAAAAAAAGCAAATGTAGAAATTACCAACGTACGTTTTTATTTTGGAAATTACCCTAAGGATAGCAAATATAAACACCCAAGGCAAAACACATTTTTTATAACACCTACTACTACCGTAGATGGTAAAGATTATCCATTTTCTGTAATTACAGATGGTAAAACATACAAGCCTAAAATTTTAAAAGATAATTTTTTATTACAGCCATCTAAACAATCAACAACTGAAGAAGCATCTATTTTTCCAAAGATTTCATTTTTTAATGACGATGAAGTACAAAGTTTAATTCTTAATCATTCTAATATGGTTCCTCCTCCGTACGAGGATTAGTAAGCATACTTTAGCTTCCAACAAAAAAATGACATTAATAGATAGTTTACTAGAAAATATAGCAGAGCCATTTTATGCAATAACACTAGTTATTGCATTGTGGCGCTATCCAAATTACTATAATACATATTTAAAATATTTTCCAATACTAATTGCCTACACTCTTTTAAACGAGGTTTTAGGATTTTTAATTAGCTCCTATCCAGATTTATTTAATATATCAATCAATAAATTCTATACTAAAAACAATATTTTACTTTACAATATTTACGACATAATTTATTTTCTTTATTTTCTATACATCTACAAACTATACTTAGAAAAAAAGATTTTAAAAATAGTAACCACAACAGTTATTATTCTCTTCTGCTGTATTAGTATTTTAAATATTTTTTATCAAGATATACAACTAGAAAGCCATGTACTCACCCATTCATTTGGATGTTTTTTTCTAATATTAATTACCTTAGTCTACCTAAATCAAATAGATTGGCATCAAAATAAAAAAGACCCAACAAAAAATTTCTTATTTTGGTTAAGCTGGGGGTTACTTTTGTTCCACGCAGGGTTTCTTCCTATAAGACTATCTTATTATTTTAGAATAATACAAAACCAAGAAAGCTATATTTGGATTAGAAGATTGCATTTATTTTTAATACCATTAATGTATTGTTGCTTTATTATTGGCTTTATTAAAATGAGGCGTAAATTAATAAAAGAATAAAGTATAATAACAAATACTATATGTTATTTTACTCAACATACTTTTAAATCTTTAAATAAACTAAAAAAGCGCTCTTTAAAAAAGAGCGCTTTTAATATTATTACTAATAAGGTATAACTTATAAAGCTGCTACCTGCTTAGTTAATTTGCTTTTAAGGTTAGATGCTTTGTTAGCGTGTATAATGTTACGCTTAGCTAACTTGTCTAACATACTAATGACTGTAGGCAACATAGTTTCGGCAGATTTCTTATCCTCCTCAGCACGTAACTTTCTCAATGCATTACGCATTGTTTTATGTTGGTACTTGTTACGTACACGCGCTGCTTCGTTTCTTCTTATTCTTTTTAATGCTGACTTGTGATTTGCCATTTTATTTTTGTTATTATGTTTTTAACGGGCTTCCACCCAAAAATTGTAGTCCGTAGGGGAATCGAACCCCTGTTACCAGGATGAAAACCTGGCGTCCTAACCCCTAGACGAACGGACCATTATTACTATTTGTATAGTGGTGTGCAAAATAAAGAAAACTTTATTTAATTTCAAAACTATACTTCATTAAAGAACTTGTAGTCCGTAGGGGAATCGAACCCCTGTTACCAGGATGAAAACCTGGCGTCCTAACCCCTAGACGAACGGACCATTAACTTTTTGCGTATTGCGGATGCAAAAATACAACTATTTTTAATTATTGCAACACCTAAGTCAATTTTTTTTTAAAATTAATATGCTTTTGCAAATAACACCCTGTTTTTAGAGGGTTTACCTGTTATAATACAACTACCATTTTCTTCTTTAGCATCCATAGGAATACATCTAATAGTTGCTTTTGTTTCATTCTTAATCTTTTCTTCGGTTTCTTCAGTACCGTCCCAATGTGCAGATATAAATCCGCCTTTATTTTCTAAAACATCTTTAAACTCATCATAAGAGTTTACTTCTGTAATATGATTGGCTCTGTAGTCTGCAGCTTTTTTGTAAATGTTTTTCTGAATATCATCCAATAAAAACTCAATTTTACCAATAACATCATCTGCATTTACAATTTCTTTTTCTAAAGTATCTCTACGCGCTACCTCATAGGTGCCATTTTCCAAATCTCTTTTACCTATTGCAATACGTACAGGAACCCCTTTAAGCTCGTACTCGTTAAATTTAAATCCTGGCTTATGTGTATCTCTATTATCAAATTTAACAGAAATACCTTTAGCTCTTAGCTCTTTAACTAACGGGTTTACTTTTTCAGAAATAGCATCTAATTGCTCATCTCCTTTATATATAGGAACAATTACAACCTGTATTGGCGCTAATTTAGGAGGCAAAACCAATCCGTTATCATCACTATGAGTCATAATTAATGCTCCCATTAAGCGTGTAGACACTCCCCAAGAAGTTGCCCAAACGTGTTCTTGCTTTCCTTCTTTAGAAGCAAATTTAACATCAAAAGCTTTAGCAAAGTTCTGACCTAAAAAGTGAGATGTACCTGCTTGTAATGCTTTACCATCTTGCATTAAAGCCTCTATACAATAAGTTTCTACTGCTCCTGCAAAACGCTCACTTGGTGTTTTTAATCCTTTTACAACAGGTACTGCCATAAAGTCTTCTGCAAAATCTGCATACACATCCATCATTTGTTCTGCTTCTGCTATAGCTTCATTTTCTGTAGCGTGTGCCGTATGGCCCTCTTGCCATAAAAATTCTGCAGTACGTAAAAATAATCTTGTTCTCATTTCCCAACGTACAACATTGGCCCATTGGTTTATTAATAATGGTAAATCTCTGTAAGACTGTATCCAACCTTTATAAGTATTCCAAATAATAGCTTCACTAGTTGGGCGCACTACTAACTCCTCCTCTAACTTAGCATTAGGGTCTACTCTTAATTTACCTGGTTTATCAGGATCATTTTGCAATCTGTAGTGTGTAACAACAGCGCATTCTTTAGCAAAACCTTCTGCATTTTTTTCTTCGGCTTCAAACAAACTCTTAGGAACAAATAAAGGAAAGTATGCATTTTCATGACCTGTTTCTTTAAACATTCTATCTAGCTCTGCTTGCATTTTTTCCCATATAGCATATCCGTATGGTTTAATAACCATACATCCACGAACTGCAGAATTTTCAGCAAGATCTGCTTTTACAACTAGTTCATTATACCATTTGGAATAATCTTCGGCTCTTTTAGTTAACTTCTTGCTCATTATTAGTAGTTTGGCACAAATATTGTGTTTTTATCAATAAATAAATTATAGTTCGACAAAACTAACTATTTTTACATTGTACAACAATTAAATTTAATATGATGATACATTCCCAATCCATCCAGAAAATAAAAAAAGTTGCTTTTGGCATCGTAGTTGGCTCATTAATTGTTTCTTGTGGTTCTTACCAAGAAGCTTCTTATTATGACAATGACGGCATATACTCCTCTAACACAACACAAACGGTAGAGCAAGCTCCTGACAATAACAATAGTGAATACCAAGACTTTTTTGGACAACAAGCCAATGAGTATAGCGCTATTTTAGACGGAGAGGTTTTTACTGATGTTGATGAGTATTACAGTGATGTGCAAGATGATGAAATAGTAAATAACTACAACGGAAACCCAGGTTGGGGAGACAATGCAACACAGGTTAGCATTAATATTCATGACAACGGATGGGCAAACTACGGAGGTTTTTATGATCCTTGGGGATACGGATATGGCGGATTTGGCTTTTATAACAGCTGGGGAAGTCCATATTGGGGATGGAACAATTGGAGATATAGAGGTTACAACAGCTTTGGATGGGGCTGGGGTGGATTTGGTTATGGCTACGGATGGGGAAATCCTTACTATAACAGAAGATTTAACAATCCTTACTACAACAGATACTATAATAATTACGGAAGAAACTCTTATGCTTACAATAACAGCAGAAGAGGACGTTATGACAATGTTATATATGCCAACAATAGAAATGCATATTCACGTTCTAGCAGGTCTAATCTAAACACAGGTGTATCTAGATCTAATTTAAATTACAGATCTGGGAAATCTGCAACATCATACAGAAGCAACAACAGCTACAGGTCTAATAGTGTTAATGTAGATGGAGTAAACCGTAATAGAACATACAGAACAAGTCGTACCACAAGAACACAACCTAGGTACAGTACATCTAGAAGCAATACATATAATAGAGGTAATACATACAGCAGAAGCAGCAATAGTAGTTCTAGCAGACCTACAACTACTAGAACCACAAGGTCTTCTAAATCTAGCTCTACATACACAAGACCATCTTCTTCATCAAGAAGTTCTGGAACATACAGAAGCTCTGGAAGCAGCTCTAGAAGCTCCGGAACAACCACAAGAAGAAGTAGTAGTCGTTCTTCTAGATCATCTTCTGCAAGAAGCTCTTCTAGCAGTAGGTCTTCATCTAGCGGAAGGTCCTCTTCAGGTGGCGGTAGATCATCTAGCAGTAGATCTTCAGGCAGAGGTAGATAATCACATACATTTTTAAACAAAAACTAATTATAAAACTCAAAGGATGAAAAATTATATCGCCTTAGCGTTTGGCTTGGTATGTACTATTGCTAGTGCTCAAAATATAAACGATGTACTACAATACAACCAACAAAACCTTATTGGTACAGCACGCTACCAAGGTATGAGTGGTGCTTTTGGAGCTTTAGGTGGAGATTTATCTGCTCTAAACACAAATCCTGCTGGTGCCGCAGTTTTTAACAATCATTTATTTTCTGCAACGCTATCTAATTACAATAAAAGTAATGATGCAAATTATTTTGGAACCAACAGAGAGGCTACAAGAAACGACCTAGAAATTAATCAAATTGGTGGTGTATTAGTTTTTAAGTCTAACAACTCTGATTGGAAAAAAATTGCCATTGCTGCAAATTATGATTTGGTTCAGAATTTTGATAATAATTTTTCTATATCTGGTGTTAGCAACCAAGGTATAGATCAGTATTTTTTAAGCTACGCTAATGGTGTGCCCTTTGGACCTTTACTTAAAAGAGACGGAGAATACCTAGAAGAAGCTTATTTAGATATTGGAAGAAACTTAGGTTTTGTAGATCAGCAAGCATTTTTAGGTTACTACGGAGGTATTATAGACCCTGTAGATGAGGCTAACGACAATAACATAGACTATGTAAGCAATGCAACTTACAATACTGTTAATCAAGACTATTTTGAAAATACTACAGGATATAACAGTAAATTTATTTTAGATTTTGCCACCCAATACCAAGACAATTTATATTTAG
Source organism: Cellulophaga geojensis KL-A (assembly GCF_000568425.1). Lineage (NCBI taxonomy): Bacteria > Pseudomonadati > Bacteroidota > Flavobacteriia > Flavobacteriales > Flavobacteriaceae > Cellulophaga > Cellulophaga geojensis. The sequence continues at coordinate 67,106 of NZ_ARZX01000008.1, read as the reverse complement.
GTGCATCTTTAAATTTTCATAGCATAAACTATGACAAGTACACAGAGTTTACAGAAACTGGTTACACTGTAGGTACAGACATAACCAGAACTACTTTTGACAATTATTTACATACAGAAGGTAATGGATTTTCATTTGCATTGGGCGCTATTGCTAAGTTAAACGATATGGTAAGAGTTGGTGCCAGTTATGAGTCTCCTACTTGGTACAGATTAACAGATGATACATCACAAAGAATTTCTTCTGATTTGGCTGATGATGACATAAACTATATAAATTTTGACATTATAAATGTATATGAAAGATACACTATAAAAACACCTAGTAAAGTTACTGGTAGTTTAGCTGTGGTATTTGGAAAAGATGGTTTATTGAGTTTAGACTACGGCTTTCAAGATATGAGTCAGGCTGAAATTAAACCTACTAACGATCCTGGTTTTGCCGCTGCTAATGATGAGATATCTAATGAGTTAGGAACTGTTTCTACAGTTAGACTTGGTGGTGAGTACAGAATTAAAGATATTAGTTTAAGAGCTGGTTACAGGTATGAACAAAGTCCGTATGAAGATGAATATACTATTGGTGATTTAAACGGATTTTCTTTAGGTTTTGGCTACTCTTTTGGCCCTAACAGGCTAGATATTGCTTATAATAGAACAGAGCAAGATGTAAACAAACAACTATTTAATGCAGGCTTAACAACACCAGCCTTAGTAAATGTAGCAAACACAAATGTAACTATAGGTTACACTGTAAACTTTTAAAGTTTACCACAATTATATAACTAAAAAAGCAGCCTATTTGGCTGCTTTTTTAGTTGTATAATTTATTTATTTTTTATCACCTTTTTAAAGTAAAATGGTTTTGCAGAGTTTTAGCTACAATTACACCTTCCTCTGGCTCTGCATATTCCATACGAAACCAATAATCAGATTCTGGCATTTTTTTACCATTAAACATACCATTCCAAGTTACTCCAGGCCCTAGTTGTTTTAAAAGTTTACCATACCTATCGTAAATATAAACTTTGGCGTCTACTAACTCTTCAATACCTAAAACATTCCAGCCATCATGTACTCCATCTCCATTTGGAGTAAAAAACTTTGGATAGCCAATTACTAAAAACGGAATTTCTTCAGATTGACCACATCCATATTTATCATTTACAATTAAAGTATTTTGTCCGGGTGGCACATCATGAAAAAGTGTTTCATCTTGAAACTCTCCACCATTAATAGCATATTCATACTCACTAGTACCATTAACAAGAACTTCTATTTTATTTCTATCTACCAAATAATCTATAACTGTAATTTCTATATCAGCAGGATTTGGAGGTGCGTGAAAATTTATTAAAATATCATCTGTAACTGTAGGCGGAGCTCCAGAAGCTGTAGTAATCTCTACAAAATACCTACCTGTATTTGGGCTAGTAACCGTATATTCTGTTCCTGTTGCTAAATTTGGATCATCAATAGTACCATCATCATCATAATCTACAGACCACCTAACACTTGCAACATCTGGCCCTACCGGAGACCTAAAAGCATTTAAAACCACATCTGGATCTCCCTCACAAGCATTTACATCTAACCCTAAAAACTCATCTCTAAACGTACAATCTAACGCATCTACATCTTCTGTAAAAGTTAAGGTAAAAGGTTCTGGATCTCCATCAAAATTAGTATTGTAGTTATTTATTAAAATATAATAAATTTCACCTTCTGCTATATCTAACAATTCATCGTATGTATTTTTACTTCCTTTAACAAAAGAAAAACCTTCTTGACCAGATTCTGGGTTGGTACCTAAACCTGTAAAAGCTGTATTGTTAGCTTCATAATTGCAACGTACTGGCTGCGCAGTACCGTTACTTATACTAGCACAATCTGTATCTGGGCCATATACGGCAAAATCCCATTCTGCTGTATCTGTATCCGCAGAAATATCAAACCCAATAGTGCCATCTTTTAAAGCTCTAAAAACATACCAAGATGTGTTGTTTTCTATATTTGCAGAACTATTACTACCCTTTTCTAAACAACCTGTTTGGCGTATAACATCTGGATCAAAATCATCTATATCTCCACGGCCATCTGCTATACCGCTAATTGGTGCATCACCGCACACTGGTATAGACGACCTACAATCTGGGGTAAATTGCGCATTGCTAATTAGTGTAAAAAAAAGAAATCCTACTACTAGTTTGTATTGTGCTCGCATAAAAAATATTGCATTGGTTGGGATGTTACATAACCATATTATAAGCGGCAAATAATAAAATTTATTGCATTACGTCGAATATTTTTTTGCATAATCGACGAAATACCATTTTTACTTCAAGTTAAAATTTAACGTTTTAAGGTAAAATGACTACTAATATGTTTTGCAGTAACCCTATCCCCTACTGTGTTTATGTAGTTAAGTTTAAACCAATAGTCAGACTCTGGTAGTAATCTTCCTCCGTAAGTACCATTCCAAGTATCACTACCTTTTAATTCTTTTAATAACTTCCCATATCTATCAAAAATATGTACAACTGGCTGCTGTAAAGATTCCATTCCGGTTATTTTCCAAGTATCGTTTATACCATCTCCGTTAGGCGTAAAATAATTATCAAAACCAACAACTACAATATCTTCTGTAGCGTAGCCGCAGCCATTTTTATCTATAATGGTAACCGTATGAGCACCAGCAGAAACATTTGTAAAAACATTACTATCCTGCACTGGCAAAGTATCAATTTGATATTCAAAATTTCCATCAATATCAGTTTCTACAGTTACGGTATTATTAGCATTAAAATCTTCAATTAGCACATTAGATATAGATGGTGTTTGCCCAACAACAACTTCAACAACTACTGTATTTACACAAGTTACACCAAAAGCTACACTACTAATATCTAAAACATAAGTTCCTGCAGAAAACACTTGTATAGTAGGTGTTGTTTCTCCGCTTTGCCAATTGTAACTGTAATTTACATTTGGATTTGTTTCTCCTATTGTTTCTGAAGTTGCACCTTCACACAAAAAAACTTCTGTATTTATTGTACTAATAGGTGTTTCTACCACTGTAAACTCAAATTCCTCTGAAACATCAAAACATTTAGGGTTTTTTACAGATGTAGTTCTAACATAAACAGTAGTTGCACCAACAGCAGGACTGTATTGCATTGGTAAACTCAAAGAATTATTAATAGCATCTGCAGGGGTTGCGTGGTAGCTAATAATAAAATCTGATGCCGACTGACCTCCCAATGCTTCACTACTTTTAGTAGTTAAATTAAAGGGTAAATCCTCTTGGCACAAAGTAACATCCGTAATTGGGTTTGTAGTTGGCGCTGTAGAAAAAGCCACTTGTACATCACTAATAATAACATCTGCAGTATTTAAAACTACTTCTACTCTATACAATGCATCTGTGGTTACATCTAAAAACGCATTTGTTTCTCCTAAAATTTCTGTAAACCCTAAACCAATATCTCTATACCAAGTGTATGATGCTGTATTTGGTGTTGTAGCATCTAACCTAACAATATCCCCATCACAAGCAGCAATTGGCGAGCCCAATAAGTTGTTAATAATAGAACAATCTAATGCGGTATTTGGGTAATCTATAAATATTTGCCCAGAAAACTGAATTGAAAAACCTGAATTTACATTGCTAAAATTATTAATTAATAAGTAGTATTCTTCACCAGCTTCAACTGTTAACCAATCTTCATACTGTACATTTGTTGCTCCTGTTGGGTCTTCTCCCACTCCGGTAAATGAATTTCCATCTCCATTATCAAAAAAATTACATCGTACAGGGTCTCCCAAATTAGCACAATCACTTGCTTTGTACAATGCATAATCCCAATCTTCTGCACTATCAAAACTAATATTAAAACCCAACTGCCCAGCTTCACCAGTTTTAAATCTATACCAAGCAGAGTTAGACTCTATAGCTCCAGACAAAGTACGCTCTAAACAACCTGTTTCTGCAGCACCACCAAAATCATCTACGCCATAACCGTCTGTACCTCCATTGGTTGGCGTATTATTACAAATAGGTATAGCATTGCTACAATCTGCAGACACTTGCGCACCAGCAGAAAGCAACCCTAACGTAAAGAAAAAAAACGCTATTGCATAAAACCTTTTCATAAATTGATAAAAGTTTGAGATATGTAAAACTAAACCTTAACAAACTTTAGCACTAATTAATGTTGTCAAACACCTTAAACTATAACATTAAATGCCATAATATGTATATCTTTGCATTTCTAAAAAATTTTAGGCTGATGAAAATAGAAAGCACCATAGAAGGGTTTGATGAAGAAATGGATAACGACCATTTATCTGCAGCTGAAGACACCCCTTTAAGAGAAGACGCTTTTGATCTTAATGACGACCAAAAGATAGAAAAAATACAAGCCAGCGTTAGAGATATATTAACGACTTTAGGAATGGACTTAACAGACGACAGTTTAAATGACACTCCTAAACGTGTTGCTAAAATGTTTGTTAAAGATATTTTTGGTGGATTAAACCCTGAAAGAAAACCAAAATCTTCTTCGTTTGATAATAAATACAAGTACGGAGAAATGTTGGTAGAAAAAAACATAACTCTTTACTCTACTTGTGAACATCACCTGTTACCAATAGTAGGTATTGCACACGTTGCCTACATCTCTAATGGTACTGTTGTTGGTTTATCTAAAATGAACCGTATTGTAGATTATTATGCAAAAAGGCCACAAGTACAAGAAAGACTAAACATACAAATTGTTAGAGAATTACAAGAGGTTTTAGGAACTGAAGATGTAGCTTGCGTTATAGATGCAAAACACCTTTGCGTAAACTCTAGAGGTATTAGAGATATACAAAGTAGCACTGTTACTGCAGAGTATGGCGGTAAATTTAAAGAACAAGCTACCCGTAAAGAATTTTTAGATTATATAAAGCTAGACACCAACTTTTAATTCCTTTTAGCCATAATGCAACTATATAAAAATCAGACAATAAAAGTTTACAATTCCCTTTCTGGAAAAAAAGAAGAGTTTAAACCTATAAACGATGGGCACATTGGTATGTACGTGTGTGGGCCAACAGTTTACAGCAATGTACACTTAGGTAATTGCCGTACGTTTATGTCTTTTGATATGATTTTTAGATACTTTAAGCATTTAGGGTATAAAGTACGCTATGTACGTAATATAACAGATGCTGGGCATTTAGTTGATGATGCAGACGAAGGAGAAGATAAAATTGCAAAAAAAGCACGCTTAGAGCAAATAGAACCTATGGAGGTAGTACAACGCTACACCGTAGATTTTCACAATACATTACAAAAATTTAATTTTTTACCTCCTAGTATAGAACCTACTGCAACCGGACACATTATAGAGCAAATAGAAATTATTAAGGAAATTATTGAAAAAGGATTTGCTTATGAGGTTAATGGCTCTGTATATTTTGATGTTGTTGAATTTAATAAAACAAACGACTACGGAATTTTAAGCGGTAGAAAACTAGAAGATATGATTGCCAATACAAGAGAATTGGCAGCGCAAAGTGATAAGAAAAATCCACAAGATTTTGCCCTTTGGAAAAAAGCAGAACCAGAACATATTATGCGTTGGCCTTCTCCTTGGGGAGATGGTTTTCCGGGTTGGCATTTAGAGTGTACCGCAATGAGCACAAAATATTTAGGTGAAACTTTTGATATACATGGTGGTGGTATGGATTTAAAATTTCCGCATCATGAGTGCGAAATTGCACAAGCACAAGCTAGTAACGGATCTGCTCCAGTAAACTATTGGTTACACGCAAATATGCTTACGCTTAACGGTAAAAAAATGTCTAAATCTACAGACAATAACATTTATCCGAACGAGATATTTAGTGGAGACAATAATATTTTAAGCAAAGCTTTTTCTCCATCTGCGGTTCGCTTTTTTATGATGCAAGCACATTACACTAGCATTTTAGACCTTAGCAATGATGCCTTGTTGGCTTCTGAAAAAGGATACCTAAAACTAATGGAGGCTATTACATCTTTAAAAGCAATAGAGACTGGCAGTAAAACTGAATTTGATGTAGCTGCTTGGCAACAGAAATGTTATGATGCAATGAATGACGATTTTAACTCGCCAATTTTAATTGCACATTTATTTGAAGCAGTAAAACACATTAACCTTATAAAAGACGGTAAAGAAACTATCACCAAAGAAGACAAAGAGTTATTAGAAAATACACTAAACACTTTTGCTTTTGATATTTTAGGACTTACTGGCGTTAATGAAGACGCTAATGGCAACTCAGAAAAACTAGAAGAAGTAGTAAACTTGCTAATACAATTACGTAATGATGCACGTAGTAATAAAGACTTTGCATTATCAGATCAAATACGTGACCAATTATTAGCTATAGGTATACAATTAAAAGATGGTAAAGATGGTACTACGTTTAGTGCATCATAAAACAAACTAAAATGATAAAAAAAATACTGATAGCACCTTTTCTTCTATTAGTAAAAATATATCAAACTGTTATATCACCTTTAACTCCTGCTAGTTGCAGGTATTCACCAACGTGCTCACAATACACTCTAGAAGCCTTAAAAAAGCACGGATTATTTAAAGGAGGTTGGCTAGCAACTAAACGTATTTTTAGCTGTCATCCTTGGGGCGGTAGCGGATATGACCCCGTTCCTTAGTTCGTAAAAAAGAATAAGATAAAATTAACTTATAATCACATTTTCTTTTTTAACCCCTTATTCAAAATACGTATCTTAGCCATTCACAAAAAGAAAAATAGATGCATTTTTTAAGTATATTATGGAACCCTAACGAAACTTTATTCAACATTGGGGAAATACAAATAAAATACTATAACCTATTATGGATTACCTCTTTTGCCTTAGGATGGGTAATTATAAAAAAGATTTTTACTAACGAGAAAAAACCAATAGAGCAATTAGACTCTCTATTTTTATACACAGTTATTGCTACTATGCTGGGGGCTCGTTTAGGTCATGTATTCTTTTATGACTGGGCATACTACCAAAATCACCTAATAGAGATTTTACTTCCAATTAGAGAAAACCCTAGCGGAAGACTATTTGGAATAATAACTGGCTATGAGTTTACAGGCTTTGCCGGTCTTGCTAGTCACGGTGCTGCATTAGGTGTTATTATTGGCATGTATTTATACAGCAGAAAGTACCCAGACTATAAAATTTTATGGCTTTTAGATAGGTTAGTTGTACCTGTTTCAATTGGCGCATTTTTTGTAAGACTAGGAAACTTTTTTAATTCTGAGATTAATGGTAAAATCACAGAAAAAACATTTGTTTTTGCTACAAAATTTATACGAGATTCTGATGATATGCCTGCCTCAAGAGCATTAGCACTAACTAAAGAAAGAACAGTTAATGCTGCATACAACGCCATTGAAAACAACCCAAAATTTGCTTCAATTTTAGAAAGTATACCATTTAGACACCCTGCACAATTGTATGAAGGTGTTTGCTATATTTTTGTATTTATTATTTTATCATACTTTTACTGGAAAACAGATAAAAAAGACAAATCAGGCTTTTTATTTGGTTTATTTTTAATGCTATTGTGGACTATACGTTTCTTTGTAGAGTTTGTAAAGAAAAGTCAAGGTGGTTTTGAAGAGTCTTTAGGCACATTATCTACAGGGCAATGGCTAAGTATTCCTTTTATACTAATAGGCGCTTATTTTGTATTTAGACCTAAAAAAGCTTAATATGAAAACCTTAAAATACTATACTTTTTTAGTTCTAATATGCTGCGGCTTAATTACAAGTTGTAAAGATGGAAAAACCGAGGTTATAAAAACTCCAGAACCAACTTTTACAAAAGAGGGAACATTAACTATTACAAAAAGTACCAACAACAGTAAAGCACTTACACTAGACATAGAAATTGCTGAAACTGATTATGAAACACAAACTGGTTTAATGGAAAGAACTAGCATGAAGGAAAACCAAGGAATGTTATTTATTTTTCCTGACTCTAGAATGCATTCTTTTTATATGAAAAATACTAAAATAGCTTTAGACATTATTTATATAGATGAAAACCTGCGTATTGCCAGTTTTCAAGAAAATGCAAAACCACTAGATGAAACTGGCTTATCTAGCAAAGTTCCTGTTATGTATGTCTTAGAAATTAATGCAGGCTTGTCTGAAAAATACATGTTAGAGGTAGGTGACAAAATAGATTTTACAAGACTATAAGCATTATGAAATATCTTCTAAATGGCGAATCTTCTGAAAGGTTATTATTTAGAAAATTAGAGCAAAACCATTTTAATGATTGGCTTCCTTTTCATAAAGACCCTAGATCATCTGAGTTTTGGGACGGCTTACCTACAGACCCCATTGTTGCGTGCAAGCAGCAATTTAACAGAGCTTTTGAACGCTACCAATATAATCTTGGTGGTATGAATGCGCTTATTTCCAAAAAAACTAACAAACTTATTGGTTTGTGCGGTTTATTAGTACAAACTGTAGATGATATTGATGAGTTAGAGATAGGATATTCTATTTTGCCAAAATACTGGAGAAAAGGTTATGCTACAGAAGCTGCTGTAAAATGTAAAGAATATGCTTTTAAGCATAATTTTACAGATTCATTAATATCTATTATTCATATAGATAATATACCGTCACAAAAAGTTGCTATTGCTAACGGTATGCACTTAAGCAAAACAACAAGTTATTGCAATAACCCAGTTCATATTTATAGAGTTTTTAAATAAAAGCAGTAAAATGCAACATCACATTACCATATTTACTAGCAACCAATCTAACACTAAATTGTTTATTGATAGCTTATCTAAAAAAAATAATGCTGATTTTAATTTCCTTAGCAACAAAAAAGTACTGTTCTTTTCTAAAGCTGAAATACATAAGTTTATTAAAGAAGAAGAAATACACGATATAAAAACAATTACCAAACACACTAAACAAAGCCTAAAATCTATGTCTAGTGGCGAACAAAAAAAAGCGTTACTAAATTATATACTTACCCAAAAACCAGAATACATTGTTTTAGATAACCCTTATGATAATTTAGACATTGCCTACCAAACAATACTAAAAAAACTACTAATTAACATTTCTAAAAATGTAAACCTTATTTTAATTATTAGCAGACAAGAAGATGTTTTACCTGTAAAAAGTAACATATACAAACTACATAAAAACAGGCTTACTGCCTACTCTTCTTTACAAGCATACAAAGCTTCAAGACAAAAAAATACGCCATTAAAAACGCTTACAATACCTAAAAATAATAACGTAGTTAATTATAAAGACAATGAACTTATTAGGTTTAAAAATGTATCAGTAGCTTATAACAACAAACAAATACTAAACAATATTAGTTGGAGTATTTGTAAAGGTGATTTTTGGCAACTTATAGGTAAAAATGGCAGTGGTAAAACTACATTATTATCTATGATTACCGGAGAAAACAGTAAAGGCTACGGACAAGAACTATACTTGTTTGGCAACAAAAAAGGAACAGGAGAAAGTATTTGGGATATAAAAAAGAAGATTGGTTACTTTACACCGTCATTAGTAGATAGTTTTAAAGGAAACCACAGCTTACTACATATGGTTATTGGTGGTTTTACAGATGCTATTGGCCTTTATACTAAACCTACAGAAACACAAAAAAGCGAAGCAGAAAAATGGTTAAAAATTGCACAGCTATCTACTTTAAAAAATAAATTATTTAATGAGGCTACTGTTGGCCAACAAAGGTTAGCTATGTTATTAAGAGCAATAGTAAAGCAACCTTTACTTTTAATTTTAGATGAGCCAACCGCTGGTTTAGATGATGAGAGTGCCACATTATTTATAAGCTTAGTTAACCAAATAGCTAGCAATAAGCAAACAGCAATTGTTTTTGTATCACACCGAAAAGAACCAAATTTAGAGCCTAGATCTATTTTAGAGTTACAAATTACCCCAAACGGATCTAACGCCAAAAGACTAAAATAAAAAAGCTGCTTACATATTGTAAGCAGCTTTTTATATATTTTACAGATTAAAGAATTACTCTTTGTCTTTTACAACAACATCTTCTTTACCTGATTGTATTCTTTTCTTTAATGTATCAAACATAACAGGTGTTGCAATAAATAAAGATGAATATGTACCCACAATAACACCAATTATCATAGCAAACATAAATCCTCTTAAAGATTCACCACCAAAAATAAAGATAGCTAGTAATACTACTAACGTAGTTAAAGAAGTATTTAATGTTCTACTTAATGTACTGTTTAATGCTAAACCTACATTATTACCAGAACTCCATCCTCTTTCTTTTACTATTTCTCTAATACGGTCAAAAACAACAACGGTATCATTTAATGAGTAACCAATAACTGTTAATATTGCCGCAATAAATGCTTGATCTATTTCCATATTAAAAGGCATAACCTTACCTAATAAAGAGAAAACACCTAGTACAACTAATACATCATGGAATACCGCTACAACAGCTCCTAAAGAGAATTGCCATTTACGGAAACGGAATAAGATATATAAGAACACTACAAATAACGAACCTAAAATTGCCCAAACAGCATTCTTTTTGATATCATCTGCAATAGTTGGTCCTACTTTTTTAGATTTTAATATACCTATAGATACATCTTCTGTACCTCCATTATTAAATTCCTCTAATGTTAAACCACTAGGCAATAAGTTTTGTAATGACGTAAATAATTTTTCTTGAATTTCTTCATCAACAGCAATATCTTCTGCATCTACTTTGTATGATGTAGTAATCATTATTTGATTATCCTCACCAAAAGTTTTTACGTTAGTACCGCTACCAAAAATCTCAGTTAAGTTTGATGAAATTTCTGAAGTATTTACACTTTGATCAAAACGAACTTGATATGTTCTACCTCCAACAAAATCTACACCTTGTTGTAAACCAGTAGTAAGTAAAGAAAATAATGCAATAACTATTAAAGCTCCAGAAAAAATGTATGCAATTTTTCTTTTCTTTAAAAAGTTAATACTTAAATTTTTGAAAAGGTTTCTAGTTAAACCTGTACAAAACTCCAATACTTTTCCTTTAGCTCCAGTATAACCCTCAATAAATAATCTAGTAACAAATATTGCAGTAAATAAAGACGTAGCAATACCAATTAATAAAGTAGTAGCAAAACCTTTAATTGGTCCAGAACCAAATATAAACAAGATAATTGCAGTTAAACCAGTTGTAATGTTTGCATCTAAAATAGAAGATAGTGCATTACCAAAACCATCAGAAATTGCTAATGACTGTCCTTTTCCTTTTGCTAGTTCTTCTTTTATACGTTCAAAAATAAGAACGTTTGCATCTACAGACATACCAATTGTTAAAACAATACCAGCAATACCTGGCAATGTTAACACAGCATCTAAACTTACTAGAACTCCAAATATTAACAATATGTTTAATAACAATGCAATATCTGCAGCTACACCAGCTTTACCATAATAAAAAATCATCCAAACAAGTACTAATGCCATTGCAATTAAGAAAGACATTAAACCACTGTTTATAGATTCATGACCTAATGATGGTCCAACTACTTCTGACTGAATGATGTCTGCTCTTGCAGGTAACTTACCAGCTCTAAGAACATTTGCAATATCCTTAGTTTCTGTAATAGTAAAATCTCCAGAGATTTCTGTACTACCACCAGATATACCACCAACTACAGAACAACCTGGAGCAGTGTATACTCTATTATCTAAAACTACAGCAATACCAGTTTGGTTTAAGTTAACCTCACTTGTAAACTTTTGCCATTGCTTAGCTCCTTTAACGTTCATATCCATACCAACAGCTGGTCTGTTAAACTGATCGAACTGAGCACGTGCAGCACTAACTACATCCCCACTCATTTTAGGAGTATTATCTCTATTACCTTTTAATGCAAAAAGACCAACAACTTCAGAACCCTTAGAAGGACGCTCCCAAGCAAATTTAACATGTTGTATTGCATTTGGAATTAATCTTTTAATTTCTGGCATATTAAGGTACTCATTAACCTTAGCCGTATCTTTAATTGCAAATTCCGCAACAGCAAAACTATTAGGAATACCTTTTATTAAATCTCCTAAAGGGTTTATTTGACTAGCTACATCTAAAGAATCCTGAGTAACATCAGATAATAAAGAATCAATTTCAGATTCTGGTTTAGACTCAGTATCTTCTGCAGTAGCAGTTTTTGTATCTACCAAAGATCTTAATTTTTCATTAGCAGCGTTTATAAACTGCATAACGTTAGGATCGTTTTTAGGATACGTTTCCCAAAACTCTAATTGAGCTGTACTAGAAAGTAACTCTTGCGCTCTTGCCTTATCTTTAGCTCCTGGTAACTCTACTAAAATACGCCCAGAAGTACCTTCTCTTTGTATGTTTGGTTGTGTTACACCAAAACCATCAATACGTTCTCTTAATACTTCAAAAGCAGATTCTACAGACTCATCAATCTTTTTACGGATTATAGATTTTACCTGTTCATCAGAAGCATCCATAGTTTTTATTTCTTCACTTAATGATTTTGTGAAGAAAATATCTGGAGAAGCTAACTTAGTATCACCTTTATTTGCATCAAAAGCTTCAAAAAACAAGTCTACATATGTTTTATCACTGCTTTTAGACGCCTCATCTGCATCTTCTAAAGATTTAAGAAAAACAGGGTTTTTAGTGTTATTTGCCAAACCAGATAAGATATCTTTTATCTTAATTTGAAGCGTTACATTAATACCACCTTTAAGGTCAAGACCCTTGTTTAATTCTTTCTTCTTAGCTTCATTGTAAGATGTAAATCCAAAAACAGATTCGCTCCCAATTGAGTCTAAGTATTTAATTTCCAATGCCTCTCTCTTGCTTGCAAAATCTTTATCAGATTCAGAAATTTTGCTCGCTGCATAAGTTGCTGCTTCATTTTCAATCTTACTACTTATAAAAGTATAGGATAATTGATAGATACTTACGATCCCAAATAAAAAAGCAAACAGCTTTATAAGTCCTTTATTATACATTAGTTTTTGTTTATTATTGGTAATTTTATATAGCGTGCAAATATATCATTTAAGATATGAAATGCCAATATATTTATAATATTATATAAAATAAGGGTGAACAAATAAATTTGTCACCCTTATTAAGCCCTTTTTCTTATAAATATTATAATTCTAAAAGTCCGTTTGTTTTAGAAACACCAGCAGCACTTTCTTGCATTTTTGCCTTTTCAGCGTCGCTAAGTTCAATTTCTACTATTTTCTCTATACCATCTTTACCTAAAATAACAGGTACACCAATACAAAGGTCATTTAAACCATACTCACCTTCTAATAAAGTAGAGCAAGGGAACATTTTCTTTTGGTCACAAGCAATGGCTTGTACTAAACCAGAAACTGCAGCACCAGGAGCATACCAAGCACTAGTTCCTAACAACTTAGTTAATGTAGCACCACCTACTTTAGTATCTGCAGCAACTTGCTCCAATCTTTCTTCAGATAAAAACTCAGATACTTTAACGCTATTTCTAGTTGCGTGTGCTGTTAATGGCACCATACCAGTATCACTATGTCCACCTATAACCATACCGTCTACATCAGAAATAGGAGCCTCTAAAGCCTCTGCTAATCTGTATTTAAAACGTGCGCTATCTAAAGCACCACCCATACCAATAATTCTGTTTTTTGGTAAGCCAGTAGTTTTATGTACTAAATAAGTCATAGTATCCATTGGGTTACTTACAACTATTAAAATTACATTAGGAGAATGTTTAATTAAGTTTTCTGATACGGTTTTAACAATACCTGCATTAATACCAATTAACTCTTCTCTTGTCATTCCTGGTTTACGAGGAATACCTGAAGTAATAACAGCAATATCAGAACCTGCAGTCTTAGAGTAATCATTAGTAGAACCAACAATTTTAGTGTCAAAACCGTTTAAAGATGCTGTTTGCATTAAATCCATTGCCTTACCTTCTGCAAAACCTTCTTTAATATCTAACACAACAACTTCCGATGCAAAATTTTTAATTGCAATGTATTCTGCACAACTAGCGCCTACTGCACCTGCACCTACTACCGTTACTTTCATAAGTATATATATTTAATTTTTTAATGATTTGTTTATTGACTGTAAAAATAAAGAATTTAAACAAAAAAATAGTGCATATACCAACTTTAATATTTATTGAATCTACTGAAAAGAGGTTTAAACACAACTTAATGTTAAAGAAAGATGTATTTAAACGAAAAACCACAAAAAAACGTGTTATACATCGATTATAATGAAATACACAACAAAATTGAGCGTTGTATACAATAACCCGAATTAATTAAAATACCTACTTATGAAAAAACCCCTACTTTTTTTCATAGCAACCATTGTATGCTTTACAATTTACTGTTGCTCTGAAATTCCAGAAAACAACGACCCTATTCTTGGGATATGGGCAAAAACCACAACATCAGAATCTGGCGTAGATTCTAAACAAGAATGGATTTTTAACGATGCCTACAAAGGACGATACCATAGTTATACTAATGACAACGTGGCTTTTTTAACAGATTTTAGATGGACTATAGAGGGTGACACCTATACTATTACATATCCTGAGACAGATATGCCAAGTGATCAAGTAAAAATTAAAACAACACAAATAAATAATAGTACTGAAAAAGCTTCTGAAAATGCCTCTGCTACTGTTATACTAGAAGAAACAAATGGTGAAACTTTAGCTATTAGAGAATAATAGTAAAGAAAGTAACACCACAACAAAAGCCCTAGCAATTATTATTACTAGGGCTTTTTTATTATATATCTTAATAATTGATACTATTATCTAAAACCAAAATTAATACCTACAGAAAGGTTATTGTATTTAGCCATAGAATAATCTGCGTGTAATCTAAAAAATCCTAGTTTAAGTTTAGCACCTATATTACCGGTAACACCACTAGCATCTGTTTTTACAGAAAAAGGATCTGTATATGTATCTCCAATAAATGGTCCGGATTGTACCCTATACGTTCCTAAAACATCTACAGTAGAATTACCTGTTAAGTAACCCAGTCCTCCATAAAAATTAATAATTGGCATTTTTGTAGATACTACTGCCTGAAAAACCCACGTATTCATTTTCATATCTAATCGTTGGTTTTCTCCTGCAATTACATCTTGGTCTGTAAAATCATAAACACCTGTTAAGTGCGTATAACCAATAACACCAGAAATTGCCACTGGTAAAATTTTATCTGCAGGAAGAAGCTTTGTAAAGTCGTGCTGCAACCCAACACCATACATACCAACTTCTACATCATCTGTTTCTATTTTTGGCAGAAAGCGAGCCTTTATTTCTGTCCCTTTTATTAAGCCTACACTTACTTGTACAAATGCAGAGGGTACAAAGTTTATATTTTCTGATGCTAAACCTGTTGGTAATTCAAATTCTTCTCTAAATAATCCGTTTTCATCTTCTACAAAAACATTAATACCTTCTATATCTCCTAAACCTGTAGACACTTCTTTAGAGATACTACCATCTACAAATTGCAGGTTTTCATAATCTTCAGTATTTAAAATAAATGATTTTTTATCATCTGGAGACTGTGCCATATTTCCTATTATAGAAATTTCAAAACCACCTAATGGTTTGGCATCTGCTGTATTGTACCAACCTCCAGAAATACTATATAACATTCCTTCAGAAACTGGAGACATATAGTCGTTAATAAATTTATTTGCATCATTAACACCTGCCGCAAAAACTTCATTTGCGCTAGACTGGGCAGAAGCATATGCACTTAATGCCAAGAAAATAACTAAACTAAACTTTCTCATAGAATTACATTTTTTTTATAAAACTAAAAAACTCGCACTTTAGGTGCGAGTTTTTGTTGTGTAAATGTACTTTATTATGCATCAATGTTAGCATAAACAGCATTTTTCTCTATAAATTCTCTTCTAGGTGGTACTTCATCACCCATTAACATAGAGAATATTCTATCAGACTCTGTAGCATTTTCTATAGTTACTTGGCGCAGTGTTCTAAAATCTGGATTCATTGTTGTATCCCATAATTGTTCTGCGTTCATTTCCCCAAGACCCTTATATCTTTGGATACCTACACTACCATTAAAGCTATCTGCTATTTCATCTCGTTCTTTATCATTCCAAGCATAACGCTTTTTAGTCCCTTTTTTAACTAAATATAATGGTGGTGTTGCTATGTAAACGTGTCCGCCTTCTATTAGTTCTCGCATAAAACGGAAGAAGAATGTAAGAATTAAAGTTTCAATGTGGCTACCATCTACATCGGCATCACACATAATAACTACTTTATGGTATCTTAATTTATCTAAGTTTAGGGCTTTACTATCATCTTCTGTACCTATAGTTACACCTAAAGCTGTATATATATTTTTTATTTCTTCGTTTTCAAAAACCTTATGTTGCATTGCTTTTTCAACATTTAAGATTTTACCACGAAGCGGTAATATTGCCTGAAAGTTTCTGTCTCTACCTTGCTTGGCAGTACCACCCGCCGAATCTCCCTCTACAAGGAATACTTCGCATTTTGTAGCATCTTGCTCAGAACAGTCTGATAATTTCCCAGGTAAACCACCTATACTCATTACCGTTTTACGCTGTACCATTTCACGGGCCTTTGTAGCCGCATGACGTGCTTGCGCTGCTAAAATAACTTTTTGTACAATTACCTTAGCATCATCTGGGTTTTCTTCTAAATAATTGGTAAGCATTTCTGATACAGCCTGACTTACTGCTGAAGAAACCTCTCTGTTACCTAGTTTAGTTTTTGTTTGCCCTTCAAACTGAGGTTCTGCCACTTTTACAGATACAATAGCAGTTAAACCTTCTCTAAAGTCATCACCTTGAATCTCAAACTTTAACTTGTCTAACATTCCAGATGCATCTGCATACTTTTTTAAGGTTGATGTTAAACCTCTTCTAAAACCAGAAAGGTGTGTACCACCTTCATGTGTATTAATATTGTTTACGTAAGAGTGAAGATTTTCTGAGTAAGATGTGTTGTACACCATTGCAACCTCTACAGGAATACCGTTTTTTTCGCCTTCCATAGAAACAACTTCTCTTATTAGTTGCTCTCTGTTACCGTCTAAAAACTTAATAAACTCCTTTAATCCTTCTTCAGAGTAGAATACTTCAGATAAGAACTCACCTTTTTCATCTTTAACTCTCTTATCTGTAATACTAATTGTTACTCCCTTGTTAAGGTAAGCCAACTCACGCATTCTGTTAGACAATGTTTCATAATTGTACTCTGTAGTCTGAGTAAAAATTGTATCATCTGGATAAAAAGTAACTATAGTACCTGTTTCCTCTGTTTCTCCAATACTCTTAACAGGATACAAAGCCTTACCTCTTTCATATTCTTGCTCCCATATTTTACCTTCTCTGTAAACAGTTGCTTTTAAACTGTTAGATAATGCGTTAACACAAGATACACCTACCCCGTGCAAACCACCAGATACTTTATATGAATCTTTATCAAACTTACCACCTGCACCAATTTTAGTCATTACAACCTGTAATGCAGATACACCTTCTTTTTTATGAAGACCTACAGGTATACCCCTACCATTATCTTTGGTAGTTATAGAACCATCTTCGTTTATTACAACACTTATATTGTCACAATGGCCACCCATTGCCTCATCAATAGAGTTATCTACTACCTCATATACTAAGTGGTGTAAACCTCTTACACCAACATCCCCAATATACATAGAAGGACGCATACGTACGTGCTCCATACCCTCTAGGGCCTGAATACTGTCAGCTGAATAATT
This sequence comes from Cellulophaga geojensis KL-A, assembly GCF_000568425.1. Lineage (NCBI taxonomy): Bacteria > Pseudomonadati > Bacteroidota > Flavobacteriia > Flavobacteriales > Flavobacteriaceae > Cellulophaga > Cellulophaga geojensis. The sequence goes on along the minus strand of NZ_ARZX01000008.1, from coordinate 49,214 downwards.
ATTCTTGTTTGCTTCTTCGCTCATTATATATAAATTATTGTGCTTAATTTCATCATAAAATATAACCTAACAAATATAAATTATTGATTTCTTAATTTTAAACAGTTTTAAGACTGTTTTAAAATAGTTATCAACATTTTCTTTACAATAGAAAAAGTTTCTTAAAAGCGCTTAAATTAGCTTTTAACTACAATTAGATTAAAATTAGCTTTTTTAAAAACTACGTAATTTAGCAAAATGCGCTTAAAAAGGCTGTAAACAAAAAGGAGCATCAATAAATTGATGCTCCTGAAAGACTAATTATAATTAAAACCTTAGAACAGGCGATAATTCAAGTTATATTTTACTGTTTAATATGCTTCATCATGTACGTTAGCTATTGCTCTACCAGAAGGGTCGTTCATATTTTTAAATGCTTCATCCCATTCTAAGGCTGTTGCTGTACTACAAGCAACACTTGCTTCTTGCGGCACACTTAATGCTGCTGCATCACTAGGAAAATGTCCTTCAAAAATAGTTCTATAGTAATACTCTTCCTTGTTTAATGGGGTGTTGATAGGAAAACGGAATGCCGCATTTTTAATTTGCTCATCTGTTATTTCTTTCTCAACCAATTCTTTTAAGGTATCAATCCAACTGTAACCAACGCCATCACTAAACTGTTCTTTTTGTCTCCACGCTACACTTTCTGGTATCATATCTTCAAATGCCTTACGAACTACCCACTTTTCCATACGCTCACCGTTTATCATTTTATCTTTAGGGTTAATACGCATAGCAACATCCATAAATTCTTTATCTAAAAATGGCACACGACCTTCAATTCCCCAAGCAGCTAAACTCTTGTTAGCTCTTAAACAATCGTACATATGCAACTTATCTAATTTACGTACCGTCTCTTCATGAAACTCTTGTGCACTTGGCGCTTTATGAAAATATAAATAACCTCCAAATAGCTCATCTGCACCTTCACCAGACAATACCATTTTTATACCCATAGACTTAATAACTCTCGCCATTAAATACATTGGTGTAGAAGAACGAATGGTAGTAATATCATACGTTTCTATATTATAAATAACATCTTTAATAGCATCTAAACCTTCCTGTATTGTAAACTTAATTTCGTGGTGTACGGTACCTATATGATCTGCTACTTTTTTTGCAGCAGCCAAATCTGGCGACCCCTCTAAACCAACAGAGAATGAGTGTAATTGTGGGTACCAAGCATCTGCAGTATCACCACTTTCTATACGTTTTTGTGCATATTTTTTTGCAACCGCAGAAGTCACAGAAGAGTCTAAACCACCTGATAACAATACACCGTAAGGTACATCAGACATTAATTGTCTGTGTACAGCTGCTTCTAAAGCTTCTTTTACTTCTTGTATGCTAGTTTCATTTTCTTTAACAGCATCATACTCCATCCAATCACGAGAGTACCATTTTTTTAACTCTCCGTCTTTACTATGTAAATAATGTCCTGGAGGAAATAATTCTATTTTTGTACAAGTACCTTCTAATGCTTTTAATTCTGAAGCAACATAAAAAGTTCCATTTTTATCCCATCCCATATATAAAGGAATAATTCCCATATGGTCTCTAGCTACAAAATATTCGTCTTTTTCGGCATCATATATAGTAAAACCAAAAATACCATTTAATTCATCTATAAAATCTACTCCTTTTTCTTGGTACAAAGCTAGTATAACCTCACAGTCAGATTCTGTTTGAAAGTCATATTTACCTTCAAATTGCTTACGCAATTCTCTATGATTATATATTTCTCCATTGGCAGCCAATATTAATTTACCATTAGGACTCAATAATGGTTGCTTACCAGAAGCTGGATCTACAATTGCCAAACGCTCGTGTGCTAAAATAGCTTTATCGTCTGCATATATACCACTCCAGTCAGGGCCTCTGTGTCTAATTTTTTTAGACATCTCTAACAACTGAGGTCTTAATGCCTCAGTGCTTTCCTTTACATCAAATGCACAAACTATTCCACACATATTATTAATATTTATATCAATTTGATTACAAAGATGAATTAAAGGTTTCAATTTAAAAACATAAATACTTAAAATGGTTTCAATTTAAAACTTTATTAAGCCAATTATATTCTATTTAGAATTTAGATAAACTATTTTTATAAAAAAAACGGTCATTTTGTAAGTTGGCATAATTTTAGCGACCATATAATGAATTACTGCGAAAATGTCGCTAAATTTGAAAAACACAAAAAACAAACATTTATGAAAAGATTATTTGCTTTATCAGCACTTGTATTAACTATGGTATTTACTACTAATGCTACAGCTCAAAAATTTCCTGGATTAGATAAAAGTCCAGCAGATATTGCTTCACAACCATCTAGCTACAAAATTTCTAAAAAGAACATTCGTGTAGTTTACAGCAGACCACAATTAAAGGGAAGATTAGTAAAAGATTTAGCTCCTGCAGGAAAAGTATGGAGAACTGGTGCTAATGAAGCTGCAGAAATTACTTTTTACGCAGATACAAACTTTGGTGGTAAAAAAGTAACAGCAGGCACATACTCTTTATTCTCTATACCAGGAGATAAGCAATGGACTGTAATTTTAAATAAAAATTTAAACCAATGGGGAGCTTACTCTTATGAGGAAGATGCTGATGTGGTTAGAGTAACTGGCAAAGTATCTAAAAACAAGGAATCTTTAGAAGCTTTTTCTATTACTTTTACAGATACTGATATGGTAATGGGCTGGGGAACTACTTTAGTTTCTGTTCCTTACGCAGTTTCTATGTAATTTAAGCACTTACTAAAAATATAAAACCCGAAACTACTTTTAGTTTCGGGTTTATTTTTTACCTAAATAGAACGTAATTTTACTTTACTTGCTTACCTCCTATAAAAACTTGTTCTGCTTTTATTGTCGGAATTTTAGAAGCTTCAACTTCCATAATATTATCACTTAAGATAACAAAATCAGCTTTTTTACCTGGCTCAATACTTCCTTTTTCATTTTCTTCAAAATTAGAATAAGCTGCCCAAATTGTCATTCCTTTTAATGTTTCTTCTCTAGACAAAGCGTTTTCCATCTGAAAACCACCTTCAGGGTAATTTTTAGTGTCTTTTCTGGCAACAGCAGCATAAAAAGTTAAAAACGGACTAACACGTTCTACAGGAAAATCTGTCCCCAATGCAACAACACCTGCAATATCTAATAATTTTTTAAATGCATAAGCTCCTTTTACGCGCTCATCTCCTAACCTATCTTTTGCCCAATACATATCACTAGTTGCATGCGTTGGCTGTACAGATGGTATAATACCTAATTTAAAATAGTCAAAATCTTGCGGAGCTATAACCTGCGCATGCTCTACTTTCCAACGTCTGTCTTTTGTATTTTTTAAGGCCGATTTGTATGCGCGTAATACTGCTACATTAGCAGAATCTCCAATAGCATGTGTATTCATCTGGTAATCTGTTTTTGCTATTCTTTTTGCAAGATTATTTATTTCCTCTACCGGAGTAACCATTGCTCCAAAATGATTGTGTTTGTCTGAGTACTCTTCTTTTAAAGCTGCACCTCTGGAGCCTAAAGCACCGTCTCCATATACTTTTACAGAGCGCACATTTAAACCATCTGTTTTTACTATTCCTTTACTTAAATAGTAATCTAAGTTTTCTTTGTTTGCGCTTATCATAGCATAAACACGAATATCTAATTCTCCGTTTTGCTGTAAGCTATCTATAATTTCTATAGTTTGCTTATTTAAACCTGCATCATTTACAGTAGTTAACCCATAATCTACACAAATTTTTTCTGCATCTTTTAATGCTTGTGCCTGTGTAGCTACACTTGGTTTAGGCAAAACAGCATCTACCATAGCCATAGGATTATCTACCAAAACACCTGTAAGCTTACCATTAACTTTTACAATTTCTCCGCCACTAATTTTAGTATCTTCTGTAATTTTAGCAAGATCTAATGCATACTGATTTACAATGTAAGCGTGACCATCTACACGCTCCAAAACAACAGGTATAGACGGAAAAAGTGAATCTAAAGCCTCTTTTGTTGGAAATTCTTTTACTTCCCAATCGTTCTGATCCCAACCTCTACCTCTAATAAACGTTTTTGTATTTGTTTTCTGGAAAGCAGAAACACGCTCTACTACCTCATCAAAACTTTTAGTATCTACCAAATCTACCACTTGCTGGTTCATCCCTAAACCAAAAAAGTGACAGTGTGCATCTATTAAACCAGGAGTAATAGTTTTGCCAGCTGCATTTATTGTTTTTGCCGATGTATATTTTTCTGTAATTTGCTGTTCTGTACCAACAGCTACAAACAAATTATCCTTTACAGCAAAAGCTTGTGCTTTTGTAAAAGTAGAATCTACAGTGTAGACATTTGCATTGGTGACTATATAGTCTACCTGTTCTTTTTTAGGATTACACGCTGCAATTGCCAGCAGTAAAACAAGTGTTAGTTTTTTCATTAGTCTTTGATTTTCTTCAAAAATAATGAAAATAAAAAAAGGATATAAATAACCACTTTATTAACGAGTCATTCATATCCTTTAAAAAAATAGTTTTTCTATTTTTTTACCAATTAAACTTATATGTTGCTCCTGCAAGCACCTGAAAACCCTGAACAGGATAATTTGCCCAACGTTGGTAATTGTTATTTGCTATGTTTGCTGTTTTTACAAATAATGATAATTTTTCATCTAAACGGTAACCAACATGTGCATTAGCATCAAAATAACTATCTAAAGTTACTACTGTAGAAGCAAAATCTTGCGGTTGAGTTGCAGTAGCAGCTACAGAGCTTAAATCTTCTCTTTCTCCTACAAAAAACAGGTTAGCTCCCATAAACCATTTTTCATTAATTTGATAATCCATAAATAAAGATCCCTTTACTTTTGGCAGATTCCAAGCAGGATTGTCTGTTTCTGTTGTGTAGCTAAAAACCTCTGCATTTATACCTAAAGCAAAATTTCTGTTTACATCTACATTTAACTCTCCAAAGAATGAAAATGTTTTTATATCATCATAAAAAATATCAAAAGTATTACCTAAATGATAATCTTTATCTTCATCTGCTCTAAAAGTATTTTCTGGATTTAATTTATATAATGCTCTGTTATTATCTGCTTTATAAGACGCCTTTACATTGTACCCTAAGTTAGTTAACAATTGTCCTTTTAAACCAGCATAGGCATTGTACTGACTATCTGTTGGTAAGATTGTAAGCGTTGGAGACACAAATGGATTTTCATCTACAAAATCATGGTAAGAGTTTTGGTGTAAATCTCCCTCTATACCACCGTATGCAATTGCAGTTTCTCCAGATAATCTGTACGATGCCGTTACCGCAGGATAAATATAAAAGTTACTATCACTAGCTTCTGTATCTAAACCATACACAACATTAGCTCCTAAATTTAGGGTAAGGTCATCTCTTAAAATTACCAAACTTGGGTTTACTCCAAACTGTACTTGGCCAAATTTAATTTCTCCTGTATTGTCTGTATTATTTAAACTAGCGTTTTTAAACTTACCTCCTAAATAATCTAGCTTTACATTAAAATTTATAAGTTCATTAGAAATTGGTACTTCTACAGCAGCATTAATAACCGCTCTATTTTCGCCAGATTCTGTTGCGTCCCAAAAACGTCTTAACAACACATCGCCACCTTTTATTAGGTAATCTTCCATTTTAAGTTCTCCTCCAAGTTCAGCATCAAAATAGTGTTGTTTTTCATCTATTAGACTTTCTGGTGTTGTACCTAAAGCATCTTCTGTTACTCCATACCAGCTATATAACTTGTGTTGCAATCCTACATTAGCATTCCACTCCAAATCTCTTTCTCTTCTGGTATAAATACCTTTTACTTTGGTATCATAAAAAACATTATCTACAGGAGCTTCTTCTATATCTCCACGAGAAGAATGGTGGTTTAACCCTATATCTAAAGTCTCATTTCTGTTAATTGGCCTACTTGTGTAAAAATCTACCAGTGCATTACTATAGTTTCCTAAACCTATAGAAGCGTATGAATTAAACAACTCCTCTGGCTTTCTCTTTTTTACTGCAGTAGCTTTTCCTTTTGCTGGAGTAAATGTAGAAGCTACCGGTACAGAAAAAATACTGTATTGAATTGGTTTTTTCTTTAACTCTACAGCTCCATTAATTACAGGTGTAGATTTTAGTTTAAAAGCATCTGCAATAGTTGGCTTGTATGCTTTTACAACTGTTACGGTTTCTGTTCCTAAATCTTTTTCTTCTTTATCTTTGTCTTTATCCTGTGCAAAGGCAATTTGTGCCAGTCCTAAAAATAAAGTTATAGTTGTATAGATATACTTTTGCATAGTGTGTTCTTAATATTATTTGCCTTTTACTAGTTGCCGTCTGGGTTAATAGATGAGTTGCTACGCGCTTCCTTGGTTTTAATAAGTCGTTGCTCTGTTTGCGCCTCTGCCACTATATCTGGGTAACTTGCAAAGTTTTTAATAATGTTTTCTAAAATATAATTTGCTTGGTAAGCATCTCCTAAGGCATAATAGTTTTTAGCCATAATTAACAACCCTTTACCTGCCCATTCTTTATACCCAGAAAAATCTTTTACTAAAGTTTGTACTGCCTCAGAAGAACCTTCATAATCTTGCTCTTTATGCTTAAAATATGCATTGTAATACCAAGCCTCTGCTCCTCTTTCTCCTGTGGCTATTTTTTGCACTATAGCATATGCTTCTTTTGCTTTAGTTTCATTATTTGTTTTAATAGCAGAACGCGCTATCATAATATGAGCATCACTTTTAATACGGTTATCTATACTCTCTGTAGCTAACACTTTTTCTGCATAAGCAATAGTTTTACTATAATTCTTTTGGTTATAGTAACCTTTCATTAAGTTAGACTGTGCAAAAGTTACATTTTGTTTAATGTTTGCTGTTTGCTCTAACTTCTCTAAATAAGGAAAAGCATTAGTGTATTTGTTATCTCCTATGTAAATTTCGCAAACACGTGCAATTGCTTGTTCTGTAAATTCTGTACCACCTTGGTCTGCAACATACTTGTAATATGGTAAAGCACTTGCTTTTTGCCCCTTACCAAAATACAATTGCGCTAGTTTAAAGTTTGCGTCTAGAATATGAGAGCCGTTAGGGAATTCTTTAATGTAATTTTCATACCCTCTAATAGCGGCATCTGTCTTGTTTTCTATAAATTGTTTTTCTGCCGACTCGTAAGTTGCATTGTCTAATTCTGAATCTGTAACCTCTACAAAATCTAAATCTTTAACCCAATTAGCATATTCATCTACCTTACCTAAATCTACATATACTAGTTTAGCCGTTGCAACAGCTTGTATAGCTTCTTGTGTTTTTGCATGGTCACGTACAACTGTTTTAAACTTAGCCAAAGCCTGTTGGTTTCTACTAGCATTGTAATGCACTAATCCTTGACGTAGCAATGCCCTTGGCACTAAACTACTTCCTTTGTACTCTTCAATTAACTTGTTATACGCTTGTAAGCCTAAATCTTCATTACCTAATTTTATGTAAGTATTACCAAGTTCATACAAAGCATCATCCTTTAAGGTAGATTTGCTATACTTTGTTACAAAGCTTTTTAATTCACTAATTTTAGTATCACTCTTACCAACAAAACCATAACTTAAGGCTCTTTGGTAAGCTGCATAATCCTTTTGTCCGCCTCTATTTTTTAAAGCAATGTTATACGTTTCTATTGCTGGCCAATACTTACTAGTTACAAAGTAGCAATCTCCCAAACGTAAATAAGCATCGTTTAACTTAGCTTCGTCTTCTGGTTTGCTATCTGTATATTTTTTATAGTATGATGTTGCTTTTACGTAATCATTAAGCTTAAAATAAGTATACGCTAAATTGTAATCTAACTCCTTATTTTCATCTGTAGAAACAGACATTGGATTCTGCTGAAAAGCCACAAACGATACCAAAGCATCATCAAACTTATTAAGTAAATAAAGCGACTCTGCTTTCCAGAAATTTGCTCTAGCTTTAAACTTTGGCTCCTCTGCATTATCTAAAGACAAGTTAAAAGCTTCTAAAGCACTCTCATAATCTTGCTCTAAAAACAATTCTACTCCTCTATAAAAAGCAACCTTTTGGTAGGTTTCTTTACTTGCATAGTTTTTATTCTTCTCTAACAACTCTAAAGCACCTTTGTAGTTTTTAGACGTAATGTAAGAGTCTACTAAAAGCTCTTGAATTTCTTTAGCGTGTTCACTATCTGGGTAGGTCTCTAAATATTTAGTTAGTACGGATGGTACAGGCTCGTATGCATTACCAATTTCATAACTAAGTCTAGCATAGTTTAAATAAGCATCCTTTTTAATTTCCTCAGAATAATCCATCTGAGATGCATTTTTAAACGCATTTAAAGCTTCTTGTTTTTTATCTAACTTTAAATAACACTCTGCTAAATGATAATATGCGTTTTGAGACACACTATTATCACCATCTATAATATTATTAAACTGGTCTATACCATTTGCGTAATCTCCTTGCTTATAGTAACTGTAGCCAAGCAAATAATAATCTGTATTACTCCACTTACCACGTTTACCCTTATATTCTGTTAAGTATGGTATAGCGTTGTTGTACTGTTTAAGGTTAAAGTAACTTTCTCCTATAATTTTATTTAGTTCTGATACTTCATTCCTATCTGCCTTTGGCAATTGTTCTTTAGCAAGAGCTATTGCTTTTTCAAAATTACCAAGCTTAAAGTTCATATCTGCTTGGTAATATGATAGTTTTTCTTTTAACTCATCCTGGTCTGTAATCTGGTCAAAACGCTCATTTGCTTCTTGGTAATTATCTTGCTCATAAGCAATATAGCCTAAGTAGTATTTAGCTTGAGAACCATAGGTTGCCGAGTTGGTTACACGATTTAAATACCGTTCTGCATCTTTATATTTTTTAGATGAAAAAAGAGCGTAGCCATTGTTAAACTCAAATCGTTCTTTATCTTTTCTAGACATAGAAGACTGGTCTACTTTTGCATACCATTTTAAAGCGTGCGGATATTTACCTGTTTCAAAATAATAATCTGCCACATCTAAATAAGCTGTATTTCTTTTGGTAGACGTTGGGTAGTCTTCTACAAAACGCTCCATAAGCTTATCTGCTCCAAGCTGGTTAAGGCGTATTGCAGCTGTAGCAATGTAATAGTGGCTATTGGCTTTAGTCTCGTAATCATCTGTGCTTTTTGCCACCTCTTTAAAAACAGCTTGTGATGCTTGGTACTGCTTGTCATTATACAAAGACAGTGCTTTTACGTAATCTTTATTCTTGTGCGTGTAAATTTCTGTTTTTTGCGAATATCCATAGATAGACATCCCCATAAAACATAGGAGTATTGCTATTTTTTTCATTTTCATATAGACTAAGGTCTTATAGTGATATACCTTTGTTAAATTATATAACGTTTAAAACGGCTAAAAGTATATTAAAACTAAGAAAAATATTTTTTACCAAAGCACATTACTTTTACCCTTAAACTTATTACTTTTATATCAACAATAATACCAGTAAATTTATTTACCTCAAAAATTTATGCAAGACACTATTTTAGAACTTAAAGATGTTTCTGTTTACCAAAAAGACAACCTTGTACTTAATAACATCTCTTTAGAGATAAAAAAGGGTGAGTTTGTATACTTAATAGGCAAAACTGGTAGCGGAAAAAGTAGTTTTATGAAAACACTTTATGGCGACTTGGCTTTAAAAGAAGGTACTGGCAATATTGTAGATATAAATTTAAAAACAATGCAAGAAAAAGACATTCCTTTTTTACGCCGTAAACTTGGTATTGTTTTTCAGGATTTTAAATTATTACCAGACCGTACTATAAATAACAATTTACTTTTTGTGCTAAAAGCAACTGGTTGGAAAGACCGCACCAAAATGGATACTAAAATTGAAGAGGTTTTAGACAAGGTTGGTATGAAAACTAAAGGTTTTAAATTTCCTCATGAGCTTTCTGGTGGAGAGCAACAACGTATTGCCATAGCACGTGCTTTACTTAATGACCCTGAACTAATTTTAGCCGATGAGCCTACAGGAAATTTAGATCCGCAAACAAGTGTAGAGGTAATGAAAGTGTTACAAGACATTAACAAAGCCGGACGCACAATTTTGATGGCTACCCATGACTATGCGCTTATATTAAAATACCCATCTAAAACCCTAAAGTGCGATGATAATAAGGTGTTTGAAGTAGTACAACGCGCCGTTTAAAAAAAACAACCTACAAAGGCCTACAACTATGAATGTTGAAGATACCGCCATTAAAACAACCTATTTTAGTATAATAGGCAACCTTTGCCTTGCTATTATTAAAGGACTTGCTGGTTTTTTTGGTAATTCTTATGCCCTTATTGCAGATGCAATAGAATCTACCACAGATGTTTTTTCTTCTTTGTTAGTGCTTGTTGGATTTAAATATGCAAAACGCCCTGCAGACAAAAACCACCCATACGGACACGGTAAAATAGAACCTCTAATAACCTTTTTAGTTGTTGCTTTTTTGGTAACATCTGCAACTATTATTGCTTATGAGAGCATACAAAACATACAAACACCACATAAAACCCCTAAATCTTGGACACTAATAGTTTTAGGCATAATTATAATTTGGAAAGAAATTTTATATCGTATAGTTTTAAAAAAGAGTAAACAAATACACAGTACATCTTTAAAAGCAGATGCTTGGCACCATAGGAGTGACGCAATAACATCTGTAATGGCATTTATAGGTATTTCTATTGCTGTTATTTGCGGCAAAGGCTATGAAACTGCAGATGATTGGGCTGCTTTACTTGCCTCTGGTTTTATATTATACAACAGTTATTTAATTTTAAGACCTGCACTTGGTGAGGTAATGGATGAACAATTATATGATGATTTAATTGATGAAGTTAGAAAAAAATCTGTACAAGTTGATGGCGTTTTAGATACCGAAAAATGTTTTATTCGTAAAGCCGGAATGAAATTTCATATAGATTTACACGCCATTGTAGATGGAAAAATTACAGTAAAAGAAGGCCATGATATATCTCATAAATTAAAAGATTATCTTATGGCTGAAATCCCCAATCTAGAATATGTTTTAATACATATAGAGCCAGATACTTACGAGTAGCATAAAAACATAAAAATGGATAACAAACAGCATCATAAAGGCAAACAACTAGCAACATTTGGTATTTGTGGCGTAATAGGCGGTATTGCTTTACTTACACTACAACAAAAAATTCTTGGTATTATTTGTATTGCTAACGGTGTATTACTTACCTATACTGGCTATAAAAAAATGAAGACTTCTACAGACTATAAAGAGTAAATTAAAATATATTCAGCACAAAAAAAACCGATAAACTTTAACTAAGTTTACCGGGTTATATTATTTTAAAAAGCAAGCTTATTTAATTTCTAAAACTTCTAAATCAAAAATAAGATCTTTACCTGCTAAAGGGTGGTTACCATCTATAACAATAGACTCGTCTTTAACTTCTACTACCATTAGGTTCATTTCTCTACCATCTGGAGCTTTAGAAACTAATCCCATACCAACTTTAGGCTCCATATCTTGTGGAAGCTCAGATTTTTTAACCTCCTGTATTAAAGCCTCATTAACCTCACCATATGCTTCTTCTTTAGCAATAGTAATGGTCTTTTTTTCATTTAGCTTCATATCTAAAACACCTTTTTCAAAACCAGGTATTAACTGCCCTTGTCCTAAAGTAAACTCTAACGGCTCTCTACCTTCAGAAGTATCAAAAACTTGTCCGTCTGCCAACTTCCCTGTGTAATTAACTTTTACCGTGTTGTTTTCCTTAACTATACTCATATCGTATTTTTCAATTTTTAAAATATTCTTTGCATAATTCTTATACAGCCAATATTTTATTTTAAACTTAGACTAATAATTCTGCCAAAACCAAGCCAAAAGACTAAAAACCTGACACAAAACGGCATAAACCCAATTTTTATCAACCTAAAAAAAGAAAAAAAACAACCATAGCCCTTTGTAAGTAGGCATCTAGCAAATTAATTAAGATTAAAAAAAATATCAATCTAAAAATACAAAAGCAGCAACTCTGTCAGTTTTACACATAAAAACAAATATAAACTGGTTGCAAACGATTACAAAATCAATAAAAATTAGCCATTAAAAACAACTACATTAGCTGTAATGATATTACTAATGAAGTATGAAAAATAGTCTTGAAGAATTTTCTAGCACCTTAAAAGATTTTCAGAGCATATTACGCACCACTAAATTTGGGAGTAAAAATGACTTTTTAAACCGAGAAAACTCTAGACCAATAACACACGTAAAAGAACAAGTACTTTCTGCAGAACTTAGTTACTTATACAGTAATTATATTACACTTTTAATTTTACCACACTTACATGTAAATACTTTTTCTAGTTTACAGCCAAAACTTCATATTTTTGGAAAAGGACCTGCTATGACTAAAAAACATAATCCTTGGAAAAACGGAAAAGTTGTAATAGCACACTCATTTAACGCTTCTGCAAAAAAAATATGGGCAGACAACACAAAAGAGCACACTCCCACTTACATTACAGATGTAGAAGGCAACTTTATACAACTAACACCAACTATAAATTTATTTTTTAAATTATTAATAGAGTTATGTATAAGTTATAATAACAACAGAGAATTAGAACCAAAATGTGGCAGCAAAACAGAACTTTGGAATTTACATAGAGAAAACGTAGTATCCCCATACTTTGCCAACCGTATAAAGGACTTAGTACCACAAGAAGATATATTTTTAATAACTGCAGTTTTTACTTTAGATTAAACTTTATATAGTATTTTTACAACGTCTTTTTTTTCCTCAAAAAAGGATGTAATTTAACTATGAACAAATCTACACGTATGACTTTAGACGAAAGAATTGAAAAATCTGTAACTACAATTTTTAAAGCCGTTTTTCCTAATACTACTAACCATTACGATACTCTTTTTGGAGGTACTGCAATGCAACTTATGGATGAAACTGCATTTATTTGCGCAACTAGATTTAGCAGACAACAAATGGTTACTGTTAGCAGTGATAAAATAGATTTTAAAATGCCAATACCAGCAGGTACAATTGCAGAATTGTCGGGCTACGTAACGCACGTTGGTAACACCAGTTTAAAAGTTAGAGTAGATATTTATATTGAAGAAATGTACTCTAGCTACAGAGAAAAAGCTGTATCTGGCGAGTTTACTTTTGTTGCAATTGATGAGAACAAAAAGCCGGTTACTATATTAAACTAATAATCATATTTTGTTTTCTTTTATATCTAACCCATTCACTTTAAATGGAGATAGATGCAATACATAACAAATTTTATACACTAGAACCAGCATTTTTAGAGAAATAAAACAATGAACTGGATAATTTTAATAATTGCAGGACTTTTTGAGGTTGCTTTTGCCTATTGCCTTGGTAAAGCAAAAGAAGCTACAGGAATAGACATATACTTATGGTATGGAGGTTTTCTTGTTTGCGCAACTATTAGCTTTTTATTATTAATTAAAGCTATACAAACCATACCAGTTGGGACTGGTTACGCGGTATGGACAGGTGTTGGTGCGGTAGGCACTGTACTTGTTGGCATTTTAGTATTTAAAGATCCAAGCAATTTTTGGAGAGTTTTCTTTATAACCACACTTATTGGTTCTATTATTGGCTTAAAAGCAGTTTCTCATTAGTTAAAACTAAAAAATAGCAATTTCACGGTAAACAGCTAATTTGTAATTGTATAATTCTGTTATTTTTGATGATTATATAAATAACTAAACCCATTACAATGACAACAAATACAATTAAACAAAAGTTAATAGCTCAAGGTATTTATCATTCTGATAATAACATTGTAAATAAACCCAGTGTAATTGGTTATGAAAAGAAGTTTAAATTAGCTTGGATGGCAACTCAACTAAATACATTTATTGTTGCTACAGATTTTAAAGATGAGAAAATAACTCCAGAACTCATTAACCAACATATTACTGCATCTTTTAATTTCACTAAAGAAAATTATACGGGTTGGCCTCGTGGTTTACAATCTGGTATTGGAGTAATAGCTATTTTAATTTCTAATAATATAGACGAAAAAGCCAAAGAATATTGTACAAAATTAAAATCTGGCAAAAAATGGGCTGGTTTTACGGTACCCGTAATTTTTAATCCAGATACTAATGAAGTGTATCAATTTCAAAAAAATCCTATGTGGGGGCGCATCTATTACCCACACTTTAAAAAAATAATTAATAGCTTAAAATAAATTACAAAGAATTAACCTTAAAACTGTAAAAAGTTAACTAAACATTAAGTTATCAATGCTTTTAAAATAAACCACTTATATCATTAAAAAAGGCTGTAATTTATGCGTCAAAAAGTCCAAATGAAAGAATTGGAAGACCATATTTACATGCAAATTTTGCAATTATCTAAAGCTGCAGATTTATTAACTGAAAAGGAAGAATATACTAGTGCGTTACAAAAATATTGGTCTGCATATGACCTAATTCCCGAACCTAAAACAAAATGGGAAACTAGCACTTGGTTATTAGCATCTATTGGAGACATTAATTTTATAAATAAGGATTTTGAAGCAGGTGTTAAAAATTTATCTAGCGCTATGCAATGTCCAGATGCTATTGGTAATCCTTTTATACATTTAAGACTGGGACAATGCCAACTAGAAATTGGTAATAAACATAGGGCAGAATGTGAACTAAATAGAGCTTACACCATTAAAGGAAAACCTCTTTTTATGCAAGAAGACAAAAAATATTTTGATTTTTTAGATGCCAGAGTAGACTTATCTACAAAGAAAAAAAAGTGGTGGAAACTAATGAAGTAATAGATTAACAAATTTTCACGATTTTATAAGTTTATATCTACTATTTTTGTTGCTTAGCAAAAATAAACTGAATGAACTTAACCATAGAAAATATATTATTAGTTGGCTCTATATTGCTTTTTATAAGCATAATAGTAGGCAAAACTTCTTATAAATTTGGAGTGCCAACTTTATTATTATTCTTGGTAATTGGTATGCTTGCTGGGTCTGATGGTATTGTGGGTATTAAGTTTGATGATCCAAAACTTGCTCAATTTATAGGTGTAGTCTCATTAAATTTTATTCTTTTTTCTGGTGGATTAGATACCAACTGGAACACGGTAAAACCCATATTAAAAGAAGGTATAGTACTATCTACAATTGGTGTGCTTTTAACAGCAGTTACAATTGGCACTTTTGTTTTTTATATTACAGATTTTACAATTTATGAAAGTATGTTACTTGGCTCTATTGTATCTTCTACAGATGCAGCAGCTGTATTCTCTATTCTTAGATCTAAAAACTTAGCACTAAAAAACAATTTAAGACCAACTCTAGAGTTAGAGAGTGGTAGTAATGATCCTATGGCATATGTACTAACACTTGCCTTTTTAACTCTTGTTATAAATCAGGATCAAAGTATATTTTCTATAATACCAATGTTTATACAGCAAATGGCTTTGGGTGCTATTGCTGGTTTTGGGTTTGGTAAATTAAGTAAATACATTATAAATAAAATTAAACTTGACTTTGAAGGTTTGTACCCTGTACTTGTAATTGCATTAATGTTTATTACATTTTCTGCCACAGATTTTGTTGGTGGTAATGGTTTTTTAGCTATTTATATTTGTGCAGTTTACTTAGGTAATCAAGACTTAATTCATAAAAAAACCATTTTAAAAATGTATGATGGTTTAGCTTGGTTAATGCAAATTGTATTATTCTTAACACTTGGCTTACTTGTTTTTCCTTCTAAAATTATTCCGGTTTTTGGCCTTGGAATACTTATATCTCTATTCTTAATTATAGTAGCACGCCCTGTAAGTGTATTTTTAAGTCTACTATTTTTTAAAATGAAATTTAGACGTCGTTTTTATATCTCATGGGTAGGTTTACGTGGTGCAGTACCAATTGTATTTGCCACATACCCATTACTTGCTGGTATAGATAAAGCAGATATGATGTTTAATATTGTGTTTTTTATATCAGTATCATCTGTAATAATACAAGGTACAACGTTATCTGTAATGGCAAAATGGTTAAATGTAGCCTTACCTAACGAGGAAAAAAAGTTAAGTGCTACAGACCTTCTTATGGAAGATAACCCAAAGGCATTAATAAAAGAAATTCCTGTTACCGCTAATTGCTACGCTGTAAATAAAAAAATTGTAGACTTAGGTTTTCCTAAACACGCAATTATAGCAATGATACGTAGAGATAATAAATACGTTACACCAAACGGGTCTACAGTTATTGAAGATAAAGATATATTAGTAGTACTTGCAGACAAGCAAGAAGCTATAGACAATGTAAAAAGCTGCCTTAATAAGTAACTTTAATATAAATTAACATTTACTTATTTATAGATTAAAGTACATTTGTGGCGTGAAAAAAACAGTTAATTTTATAAGCACATTTTTACTTACCACACTGTATTGCTTGGCAATAGGTGTTGTAACAAATTCTCTTGCGTCTTATAATGCAGAAGATATTTCTACAGCTAAAGAAGTTCAGTTTTCATACAATGCATCTAACAACTTCTTTATACAGTCTTCACAAACAGAAAATGTTGTTAGTATTCCTGGTAATAACAGCAACTACCCTTCTAATTTAAAAAATCTTTTTCAGAGTTTTTTAACACCTAGCACTTATGCAACTCCGCATAATACTCTATCGTTAAGCTCTAATTACCAAAGTACTTATATTAACTTTTTAGCACAACTTAAAAAGCTAAAACTAATATTTCCTTTTCATTATTTCTTGTAATTAAGCTGATGTTTTTTACTGTACTACAGTGAAAACAAATTACAAACAAAGGCTATGTAAACACACATAGCCACACTTTACATACATCAACTTAAAAAAAATAAAAATGGATTTAGGAACAGATATAGTAGCAATTATAATAGTGGTAATATGCTTATTGCCATTTATCTTTATAGCCAGAGGAAGAAAAAAAAGAGAAAAAAAAATGCTTACATCTTTAGAAGAAGTGGCTAAAAAAGATAATTGTACAGTTAATGATTATGATATTAATGCTGGTTTTATTATTGGAATAGACCATAAACAAAATCAAGTTTTTTATTACAAAAATGAAGAAGGCGTAATAAACCAAGGGTCTGTAAATTTAACTGGCATTAAAAAGTGTAAAATTGCTACCCATACAAAAGCTATTAATGCTAAAAACCGTAAAGAATATATTGTTGAAGGGTTGGATTTAAAATTTATTCCACGTTACAATCAAGACCCAGAAGTATCTTTTACCGTGTATGATTCCGATTTAAAAATGCAACTTACTGGAGAGCTGCAATTAGCTAAAAAATGGGAAACATTAATTAATAAAAAATTACTACAGTTTAATTAACTTAAAAAAAGCCCTTTACAAGAGTAAAGGGCTTTTTTAATTGCATTATTTAAAGGTTATATATCTTTTAATTCCCAAGATCTAACCCAGTCATAATAAGTTGTTCTTTCTGATTTAGTACCTGTCATTCCTCCATCTTCAGGAACTGGATTCCAATCATAAGTTTCTACCACCAACCTTAAGTACATTTGCAAATTAAACTCTGCTTTGGGAGTTATGCTATAAACTTTTTTACCATCAAGATAAAACTCTATTTCTGTTGGACTCTTCCACCAAGCACCGTAGATATGGTAATCTTCCCAAACCTTTTCTCCTGTAGTTACATTATTTCCTTCAGACCCAACTGGGGTTTCATCAAAAGCAGTATTTCTACTATGTGTATTTGAATGCATTGTTTCATCAAAAGTTTTAGCAAAATTTGCCGTTCCTGTAATTTGCCCAACACACTCTTGTATATCCAATTCTGTTACTCTTTTATCACAACCCTCACCCTCACCAACAACATTAATTAACCAAAATGTAGAAGACATAAAAGTTTTATTTGCTTTCATACTACATTCTACATAAGTACCAACTTGTACTGCGTTTTTAGAGTAAATATTAGAACCTGCGTGAGTAAAAGTGTCGTCATTAATTACTTCTGGCTCGTTTAACTCATATGAAGTTAGCATTAAATTACCATCAGCTTCTGATACTGTATTCGCTTTAAAAATTCCTGGAGCTCTGCCTATCCAACGTGTACTAGTATTTTCCCATTTAGCTTCATCAAAACTATTATTATTAAACTCATCTGATATATTTTCAATCTTGGTCCATTTTTTACCCAAGGGAGTAGGACTGTTACCATCTATAAAAAACGGAGTTTCTTCAGCAATATCATTGTTTACAGCAGTATTAACGGTATCATCATCACTAGAACTACTACATGATAAACCACTAAAAATGATCAATACAATTAAATATTTTAAATTTATTTTTAACATTTGTAAGTTTTTTCTTTATTAAATATATAAAAAGAATTAATGCTGTTCTAGAATAAGCTTAAAAACTACATTTAATAATTGCCTGTAAAATTTAAAATAATTTAAGAGCATTAACATAAAAAACTGCAAATAACTTATTACAAATTAGTTACAAATAATTGCTACTATTGTGATGACATATAAAATCTTTAAATATTACATAGATTTAATTAATACACACTCTTAAAAGTTTTTTTGTTACTTTGTTAATCCTAACTATAAAGTAACTAAATGGAAGTACTTGGTATAGACATTGGTGGTTCTGGAATTAAAGGAGCACTTGTAAACGTAAAAACAGGAGAAAAAATTACAGAACGATTTAGGATTCCTACTCCGCCTACTAAAAAACCAAAAGAAATGGCTAAGGTGGTTAAAAAAATTATTAAACATTTTAATTACAACGGACCAGTTGGTTGTGGTTTTCCTACGTTAATAAAAAACGGAATTTGTAAAACACCAGGAAATTTACATAAAAAATGGGTAGACACAGACGTGACTAAACTTTTTTCTGAAACTACTGGCTTACCTTTTACAGTTATTAATGATGCTGATGCTGCTTGTTATGCTGAAATGAACTATGGTGTAGGTAAAGAGCTTAAAGGCTTTGTAATTATGATTACCGTAGGTACCGGCTTAGGAAGTAGTGCTTACTTAGATGGTAAACTAATTCCTAATTTTGAGTTAGGACAAATACCATATAAAAAACATAAAAAAATAGAACTATGGGCAGCAGACTCTGCCAGACAAAGAGAAGAACTTTCTTTTAAAAAATGGGGAAAACGTTTAAACACTTTTCTACAATACGTAGAGTTGTTAGTAGCACCAGATACTATAGTTATTGGTGGTGGTATATCTAAGGAGTTTGATAAATTTAGCAAACACATAAAAATTAATACCCCCGTAATACCTGCTGTTTTAGAAAATCACGCGGGAATTATAGGCGCCGCCTCTGCTACTATAAAAAAATAAAAAGCATAAAAAAAGCCTTTATAACACTTATTATAAAGGCTTTTGATAAATATTAAAATGATTTGGTATTATTTTAATACTTCTGCTCCATTAGGTTTAGAAAAGTAATTTTCTGGTACTTTATTAGAAAAACTAATATCACTAACATCTATTTTAGTAATGTATTCTCCTAGACCATTTTCTTCCTCTAGTTTAGACCAATATGTTTTAAATCCTTTAGCAAATACAATACCGTTTACAGTTGTAGTTTCTTGTGTTACTGTTATTTTTTCTGGAGCGTGTCCGCCTTCAGGAAAATATTCTGGGTAAGAAACAATATATTTAAAAGCATCTACCAAATTAGTTTCTGCATTTATATACATAATGTAGTAATCATCTGGAGCAGAACCCACACCTTTGTCATACGTTACTTTAACTACATTTTGTAAAGCTCCTTTAAATTCTACTTGTGGCAATAACTCTAAGTTAACACCTTTACCGTCAAAAACAAATGGCTGGCCAGAAAAGTATATTGGAGTTAACGCCCAAAATTTAGTATCGTACTCAAAAGAAGTACTGTCTTTTGCTTTTATCCAAGCCTCATTACCATCCCAACCAAAAATATCATTTTTATCTGTAATACTATTGTGCCTTGCTTTGTTGTTCCAAGTATCTATAGTTTGGTATGAGTCTCTAATACCTTTACCATTTAATGGTTGGTAATTAAATCTAAAAGATAAATAACCGTTAGCATACCATTTTTTTAGTCCGCCATGTGCCTCCATTGCACCCCATAAAACTTTACCAGCCTCTGTAGCATTTAATCTATTACTAGCAGAAGTAACTCTTTTTTCTATCCAAGAATCTGGTATTTGATATTCAGATTTTTCTGTTTGAGTTACTGTAGATTTAGCAGCTTCTTTTTTACTTGCTTCCTTACAAGCTACAAAACTTAATACCGCAAATAAACTTACAAGTTTCACTGTTAATTTCATTATTTTCTATATTTATGTGTTACTAATTAGTAGTCGTTTAAACTTACAAAACATTTCAGAAATAAATAAAAAAAATCCCAAGACTTATGTCTTGGGATTTTAGTAGTATAAACTTAATTAATTAAGCTATTTTATTACGTTTACGTTCATTTTCTGTTAAGTAAATTTTACGTAATCTTAAGTGCGCAGGAGTTACCTCTACGTACTCATCTTTTTGTATGTATTCTAAAGCTTCTTCTAAAGAGAATTTAATAGCTGGTACAATTTTAGCTTTATCATCTGCCCCTGAAGAACGTACGTTAGATAACTTTTTAGTTTTAGTGATGTTAACTGTCATATCATCACCTCTAGAGTTTTCTCCAATTACTTGACCTTCGTAAATATCTTCGCCTGGATCTACAAAGAACTTACCTCTGTCTTGTAATTTATCAATAGAATAAGGAATTGCTTTTCCTGTTTCCATAGAAACTAAAGAACCATTTTGACGCTGAGGAATATCTCCACGCATTGGTTGGTACTCTAAGAAACGGTGTGCCATAATAGCCTCACCAGCAGTTGCAGTTAATAATTGGTTTCTAAGACCAATAATACCACGAGAAGGAATTAAGAACTCGCATACCATACGCTCTCCTTTTGCCTCCATACTAGTCATTTCACCTTTACGCATAGAAACCATTTCTACTGCTTTACCAGATACAGCCTCTGGTAAATCTATAGTTAAACTTTCTACAGGCTCACATTTAACACCATCAATCTCCTTAATAATAACTTGTGGTTGTCCAATTTGTAGTTCATAACCTTCTCTACGCATTGTTTCAATAAGTACAGACAAGTGTAATACACCACGTCCAAATACTAAAAATTTATCAGCACTATCAGTTTCGTTTACACGTAACGCTAAGTTTTTCTCTAACTCACGCTCTAAACGATCTTTAATATGACGAGAAGTTACAAACTTACCATCTTTACCAAAGAAAGGAGAATCGTTAATTGTAAACAACATACTCATTGTTGGCTCATCAATAGCAATACTCTCTAATTTTTCAGGGTTTTCCATATCAGCAACAGTATCACCAATTTCAAATCCTTCTAAACCTACAATAGCACAAATATCTCCTGTATTAACTTCTTCTACTCTTAATCTACCAAGACCTTCAAAAGTATAAAGTTCTTTTATTTTAGATTTTGTAATGGTACCATCTCTTTTTACTAAAGAAATTTGCTGACCTTCTTTTAAGCCACCACGTTGTAATCTACCAATAGCAATTCTTCCTGTAAATGAAGAATAATCTAACGAAGTAATAAGCATTTGAGTATTTCCTTCTTTTGGTTCAAAAGTTGGAATATGCTCAATAACCATATCTAATAATGGCTCTATATTTTCTGTTTCGTTTTTCCAGTCGTCACTCATCCAGTTATTTTTAGCTGAACCGTATACTGTTGGAAAATCTAACTGCCACTCCTCTGCTCCTAACTCAAACATTAAGTCAAAAACTTTTTCGTGTACTTCTTCTGGCGTACAGTTTTCTTTATCAACCTTATTAACAACAACACAAGGTTTTAAACCAAGGTCAATTGCTTTTTGCAGTACAAAACGAGTTTGTGGCATAGGTCCTTCAAAAGCATCTACTAAAAGTAAAACTCCATCTGCCATATTTAATACTCGCTCTACCTCTCCACCAAAATCGGCGTGACCAGGAGTATCTATAATGTTAATTTTTGTGTCTTTATAGACTACAGAAACGTTTTTAGATACGATTGTTATTCCGCGTTCGCGTTCTAAATCGTTGTTATCTAATATAAGATCACCTGTATTTTGGTTTTCTCTAAATAACTGACAGTGGTACATGATTTTATCTACCAAGGTCGTTTTCCCGTGATCTACGTGGGCAATAATTGCAATGTTCTTTGTTGTTGACATAACTGATTTTTAAATGCATTTACCTTCCTAAATGCGCGCGCAAAGATACTCTATTTTTTTTACTCAAAAGCAAAAGATTACAATTTCTTATTATACTGATTTAGAGCTTGTTTACAAAATGTAAAATACTGGTAAAAACTACTATCTTTGCAATTACAAATTTAGAACACAGATGAACTTAGATCTTATACCTCAAATAAAACACACAAAAAGCGACAATTTTTTCTTACTATCTGGCCCTTGTGCTATAGAAGGTGAGGATATGGCTTTACGTATTGCTGAAAAAATAATTACAATTACAGATAAGTTAGAAATTCCTTATGTTTTTAAAGGAAGTTTTAAAAAAGCAAACCGTAGTAGAGTAGATTCCTTTACTGGGATTGGTGATGAAAAAGCGCTTAAAATATTACGCAAAGTATCAGAAACTTTTAACGTTCCTACAGTTACAGATATTCATGAAGTATCTGATGCAGAAAAAGCTGCAGAATATGTAGATGTATTGCAAATACCTGCTTTTTTAGTTAGGCAAACAGATTTAGTTGTTGCGGCTGCAAATACAGGTAAAGTTGTTAACCTTAAAAAAGGACAATTTATGAGTCCTGAAAGTATGCAACATGCAGTTACTAAGGTTACAGATAGCAACAACCAACAAGTTATGGTTACAGATCGTGGTACTATGTTTGGCTACCAAGATATGATTGTAGATTTTAGAGGTATACCAACTATGAAGCAATATGCACCTGTTGTATTAGATGTAACACACTCTTTACAACAGCCAAACCAATCTTCTGGTGTTACAGGTGGTAGACCAGATATGATAGAAACCATTGCAAGGGCCGGTATTGTAACTGGTGCAGATGGTATTTTTATGGAAACACATTTTGACCCAGCAAATGCTAAAAGTGATGGTGCAAATATGTTACACTTAGATCATTTAGAGCGAGTACTAACAAACCTAGTAGCCATTAGGAAAACAGTAAATAGTTTAGAGTAAACACAATTCATCAATCAAAACCAATCAAACTTACCATACCAATGTTTAAAAACATCCTATTATTTTGTATTGCTGTAATAAGCACTACACCACTTGTTGCGCAAGAAAGTTACACTTTTGGACAATTATCTGATTTTGATAAAAACTTAACTATTTATGAAAAAGACAGCACAGCCAATGCCGTTGTACTTTATGAAAAAGGCGATAATTACTTTAAGGTAATAGATAATAGGATACAAGTTGTAAAAAAGTATTATTCTAAAATAAAAATATTAAAAAAAGAAGGACTTTCTAAAGCTAATGTAGCTATTTCATATTATGCTAATAACAAGGTTAGTGAAAAAATTGAGGATATTAAAGCCGTTACTCATAATGGACAGTCTAAGATAAAATTATCGTTAAATAATATATTCACCGTCCGTGAAAATGAAAGATGGTCTACCAAAAAATTTGCTTTTCCTGATGCTAAGGTTGGTAGTATTATAGAACTTGAATACACTTTAACATCTCCTTTTATATACAATTTTAAAGGATGGCAATTTCAATCTAATATTCCAAAAATATATAGTGAGTTTAACGCAAAAATTCCCGGAAACTATGTTTATAATAGGAGTCTAATTGGTTTTTTAAAGTTAGAAACCAATACATCTGAGATAGAAAAAAGATGTTTTAAAGTAGATGGCTACCCAGAAAGCGCTGATTGCGAGGTATTAAAATATGCCATGAAAGATATACCTGCATTTAATGACGATGAAGATTTTATGCTCTCTCCTAAAAATTACATTTCTAGAATAGATTTTGAGTTATCTGTACATTATGATTTAAAAGGAGGTAGAGATAGATTTACACAAACTTGGCAAGATGTAGATAAAGAATTTAAACAAGATAAAAACATAGGTAGACAATTAACTAAAAAAGGTTTTTTTGAGAAAAATGTACCAGAGTCTCTATTAACAGAAGGTGATTCTTTAACCAGAGCTAAAAACATTTTTAATTTTGTAAAAGATAGATTTACTTGGAATGGCAAGTATGGTATTTACAGGGATATTAGAGTAAAAAGTGCTTTTGATAATAAAACAGGTAACATAGGTGAAATAAATATTTCCTTAATAAACCTATTAAACAGTGCTGGTTTAAAAACAGATTTAGTCTTATTATCTACCAGAAGTAATGGCTTGCCTAAAAAATCTCATCCGGTAATGTCTGATTTTAACTATGTGATAGCTAAAACTATAATTGGAGGAAAAACATATTTACTAGATGCGTCTGATAAGTTAATGCCATTTGGTATGTTACCATACAGAGCATTAAACTACCAAGGTAGAGTAATGGACTTTAAAAACGATAGTTACTGGGAAACTATTACGCCACAAAAAGACAATCAGCTTTACGTATTAGCTAACTTAGAATTAGATCCAGAAACTCATAAAATTACAGGCTCCTATAATGAAATGAATAGTGGTTATTTAGCTATTGAAAGAAAAAAAGTTTTAAACGACACCACAGAAGATGATTATTTAAACGATAAGGAAAAAGAGATTGGGGTTAATGCAGAAATTAACGAGTATAATTTAGTTGAAGAGCAAAGCAATGAAAAACGTACTGTTGAAAATTTCTCATATACTAATAACACTGTACTAGACCAAAATACATTGTATATAAACCCGTTTTTAGTTAAGTCTTTTGGCTCCTCTAACCCTTTCACTGCAGAAGATCGTAAATACCCTGTAGATTTTGGATTTAAACGTACTTACACTTATGCAGCCAAAATAAAAATTCCAACAAGCTACACCATTGTAGAAACACCTAAAAGTATTAACTTGTCTCTACCTAACAAAGGAGGTAGATTGCAAATGTTGGTTAACTCTAAACCTGGATTAATTACTGTGTCCTTCAAATTAATAATAAATAAAGAACAATATAGCCCTGAAGAATACTTTTCTTTAAAAGAACTTTTTAAACAAGTAATTAATGCTCAGAACAATTCTTTAATTGTTTTAAAAAAACTTTAATTTAATGCTAAATAGTTAAAAAAAATTATAAATAATTCAATTTTAACTAGTTATTTTCCTACAAATCTAATACTTTTATCTTTCAACTAAAAAATTAGATAAAAGATGAAAACTATAAAATGTTTATTCGCATTTACATTTGCTTTGTTATGCTTTTCATGTGATAATACAACAAAAGACACTGGTACTACTATAGGATCTTTACATATTTCTAGTGCTACACCAACACCAGGAGACTCTTTACACCTAAGTTATGCCACTACAGCTAAAAAGGAAGATATTAATGCTTTTTACTATTATACGGTTGGTTATAAACAATATCCTGTAGATCTTAACTTGAGTAAAGCAGATAGTTTATACAAAGCTTCTATTGTAATACCAGATTCTGCAATTGCTATTGCGTTTAATTTTAAAAATAAAAAGGACTTTGACACTAACAATAACAAAGGATATTTGCTGCCATTAACAAATAGTAACGGCGACACTTTAGCTGGTGCAATGGCTAGTTTGGCTAACTTTAAATTAAGAATGGGTGCTAACCTTGGTTTAGATGTAGATAAAAAAGAAGCTTATAAAGAAATGAGCTCAGATGTATTATCTCATAAGGAAATTCAGAAAGACTGGGATGTTGTATTTCCTAGAACTTTTATGGCAGAAGATAAAACAGAAGCAGAAAACTATATTAAAGAACGTATTGCTACTTACTCTAATAACACCAACTTAACAGAACAAGACTATAGAAACCTTAACTCCCTGTACCAAACTTTAGGAGAAAAAAGTAAAACAGATTCTTTACAGCTTGTTATGGAAGAAAAATTTCCTACTGGTACAAATGCACAGCAAAAAGCTTGGGCTACTTTTTATAAAGAACAAGATTATGAAAAGCAAAAACAGCTTTACACCAAATTTAAAGAAGTATTTGGCGAAAAAAGCAAAATTAAAGACTATATGGTTACTAGGCTAGCCGCTAAAGCCATAGAAAATGGAAATAAAGAAGAGTATGTACAACTAATGTCTCAGGTAACCGATAAAAATATGCTACCTAGCTCATATAATAGTCTTGCTTGGAGTTATGCAGAGAAAGGAGAAAATTTAGACTTTGCAGCAGAAATATCTAAAAAATCTCTAGAACTTACTAAAAACGCAATAAATAATCCTGAAGAAAAACCTGCATACAGTACAAAATCTCAGTACATAGATAATATGAAAAGTTCATACAATATGTATGCAGATACGTATGCGTTAATTAAGTTTAAACAAGGAGAAATTGATGAAGCCATAAGCTACCAAAAAGAAGCAATTGCAGAAGGCAAAGACCCTGAGCTTAATGAACGTTATATTATGTTTTTAAGTGAAGGTAAACAGTACGATACCGTTTTAAAAGAAGCCGCTAAATTTATTGAAGAAGGCAACACAACAGCAAAAATTAATGACTACTATAAAAAAGCTTACATTACACAAAACGGTTCTGAAAACGGTTTTGAAGAAAAGTTAAAAGCACTTGAAAAAGTTGGGCATCAAAAATTGGTTGCAAAAACCAAAGAAGAAATGATAAATGAAAAGCCTAAAAACTTTAGACTTAAAAATTTAGAAGGAGAAACGGTAGAACTAGCATCTTTAAAAGGTAAAATTGTTATTTTAGATTTTTGGGCAACCTGGTGTGGTCCTTGTAAGGCTTCTTTTCCTGGTATGCAAAAAGCTGTAGACAAATATAAAGACAATAAAAATGTGGTATTTTTATTTGTAGACACTATGGAAAGCGGTGACTATGAAACCAGAAGTAAATTAGCTGGTGATTTTGTAAAAAATAACAATTATAGCTTTCAGGTTGTGGTAGATAACCCTGTTAAAGAAGGTAGTAGAGAATACCAAGTTGCGTCTAATTTTGAGGTAACAGGTATACCTACAAAAGTAATTATTGGTCCAGACGGAAACATAAAATTTGTATCTGTTGGCTACAGTGGTAGTACAGATAAATTAGTAAAAGAATTATCATTAAAGATTGACTTGCTAAACTCGTAACCATTTACATTTAGTTATCAATAAGGCAACTCTAACCAGTTGCCTTTTCTTTTTTTAAAAATTAATTTCCATAAAACTTTTTATGGCGTACCTGGTAAGCATCTTTAACCACAGCTACTAAAACAGTATCATTAACTTCCTCTAAACTTGTATAACGTAAAGATTTCATTTTTTTACGTCCGTCTACAACTAACAACTCTGTATACTTTGTTAAATATTGTCCGTTTTTAAAAACCAAATCTACATAGTTTTTATTGTAATTTAAATGACAAAAAGGACTATCATCTACATAAAAATAAGGAAGCTTGTATTTAAACTTTAAATCTACACTAGGCAAAGTACGTACTATAGTTCCGTGTAAATGCATTAAAATAGCTCTATAATTTTCTGGTGCATTGTAGATGTATTCTTCCGCTGGTTTCATAATTTAAATATATAAATTTTATATGGGTTGTTGCATAACACAATTATTTTAACTTACTTTGTTTTTCAAAGTACTTTAAATATGGATTCTAAAAAATACTTAGACGATATTTCTGAAATTAAGAATATGATGAGTAAGTCGTCTCGTTTTATGTCTTTAAGTGGACTGTCTGGAATATTAGCTGGCGTGTATGCGTTAATTGGAGCTTATTTAGCACACAATATTATACATAATATAAAATCAGAACCAAGTAAGTTAAAACGTTTTTTGATGACTTTTGGCGCACTAGATAGTTTACTTATAATTGCTTTAAGCGTTATGGTGTTGGCCTTAGTAACTGGTACTGTACTTACCTATTTTAAAGCTAAAAAAAGTGGTGAAAAAATGTGGGATATATCTAGCAAACGTTTATTACTAAACTTTGCGCTACCATTGGTTGTTGGCGGACTATTTTGTTTGGTATTAATACAATATGAATACATAAAAATTGTAGCTCCTGCTACCCTAATTTTTTACGGACTTGCCTGTGTTAATGCTAGTAAATACACATTGGGCGGCGTACGTTATTTAGGCATAACAATAATTGCTATTGGTTTAATTTCTACCCAATTTATTGGATATGGTTTATATTTTTGGGCCTTAGGTTTTGGAGTCTGCCATATTATTTATGGATCTTTAATGTATTTTAAACATGATCGTAGTTAAGTATGAGTATTATAAACAATATTAATAAAGCATTTGATCACCGCATTAGATTGGGCATTATGTCTATTTTAATGGTTAATGATTATGCAGATTTTAATATGTTAAAAGAACTATTAGGTGCAACTGACGGTAATATAGCCAGTCACACCAAATCTTTAGAAAAGGTAGAGTATATAAAGGTTGAAAAACAATTTATTGGTAAAAAACCAAATACACGATATTCTGCCACAAAATTGGGTAAGCTAGAGTTTAAAAAACATATAGATGCACTTGAAAAATTAATAGGAAAACAATAGTATTATTTTTTTACCCCTTCACTTTGAAAAACAAAGTACTTTTAAAAATTAAAATATGAGAGCAATAGTATTAGAAAAGTTATATGACTGGAGTAAAATTCCGTATCAGAAATTTTTAAAAAAGAACAATGCTTGGAACATACAAATAGCCACTTTATTAGACTACCCTAAAGGTACATTAGGTAATAGTTTAGGTATTTTTATAACAAAACATAATTTTGAGCTACAAGCAAAGTTAGAAAGTCATGATGTATTTCATGTACTTACAAATACAGGTATTACAGTACCAGAAGAAATTAGCATGCAGTTTTATTTGTTAGGAAATGGCAAGCGTAGTCTTTATTTATTCTCGGTTGTATTTTTAGGACTACTACTCTACCCTGACTATTTTAAAGTTTTTAAAAAAGCATACTACAAAGGCGGTAAAGCTTTACAATTTCATCAGTTAAATTTTTTAAGAATGCTGCATTTACCTGTCCAAAAAATTAAAACAACCTTTTTAATATCATAAAAATGAAACAGAAATTAATTTTATTTACAACCTCTAACATTGGTTTATTAGCAGCCATAAGTTTTGCTATTTTAATTTTAGCAGTTCGCATAAAAATTACAGGATCATTATTTTTTAGTTTTTTAGTGTGGAACTTATTTTTGGCTGGTTTACCCTATTTATTTTCTCAGGTATTAAAGTACCTAAACAATAGTAACTATAGCAAAATAGGACAATTTGTTTTTTTTGGAATGTGGCTACTGTTTTTACCTAATAGCCCGTATATAATTACAGACCTTATACATTTACAAAACGAAAATGCTACTTTAGTTTGGTTAGACTTGTTACTTTTATTTGTATACGCTATTATTGGTTTGCTACTTGGGTTATTCTCTATGATAGACGTTTACCAAGTGCTAAAAAGTAAGTACAATGCTAAAAATGCTCATTTTTTTATGATATACCTTTGTTTACTTTGTGGTTATGGTGTGTACTTAGGTAGGTTTTTACGTTTTAACTCTTGGGATTTATTTACAAAACCACATATACTTGCCTACAATATTGCACACAGTTTAACCAATTACAATGTTTGGTCAATGACGTTTGCTTTTGGTGGTTTGTTATATATTTTATTTTGGACGCTACATAAAAAAATAGTCTTTAAAAAATAAAGTACTATTTACCGTCTACATAGTCTTGTAGATAAGAAAACCTATCGGTTAACTTGCCATCTTTTGTCATTCTAGCACGTTCTAAAACTCCGTCTTTGTCCTCATTAAAAAAGGCGGGGATTACGTGTTTTATAAAAGACTGTCCAAAACCTACGCTTGCATCTCTTGGCAACTCACATGGTAAATTATCTACAGCCATTACTGCTATGGCATTAGGATTTTTATAATCTGTTTCTTCACCTGTTTCTGGATCATAACCATACACAGGATCTGCAATGGTAGATGCTTTAATGGTTGTAGCTACAGGGCCGTTAATGTCGCAACTAATATCTGCTACAACCTTTATTTTAAAATCGGTATGTTTTGCATCCTCTTTTGTAAATAAGTATGGTGCTCCGTCTCCGTAAAAATGCCCTGCTATATATATGTCTGACACTTTTGCAAACCTAAAAAAGTTAGACTTATATTCTGATGGATTGGTAAAAAACTCTTGCTTGTTGCTACGCTCACCATCTTTACGTTTGTTGTAATCTAAAACGTCTATTTGGCAGTAAACGGGAATATTAAAACTTTTATTTAAATAGTCTTTTAAGCCTACTTGCTCTAAGCCCATACCGTCTAACATTTCCTTGGCTCCGTTACCCACACGGCCTTTACCTGTTAGCACAATTTTAATATTTGGTAATTTTATTTTTTTTAATTGGGTTATTAACTCTTGCTGATCTTTTAATGTTTCGGCTTTAGGTAAGTTGTAAGTACCGTATTTTAAACCATAAGCTCTAAAACCATTGTATGCACCAACAATACCCGCGTATTTACCAAAAGCTACTAAGCGTGTGTTTTTTTGACTTACTATAACTTCATGGTCGTAAAACTCTATATTTTTTTCTAATATAGCTTTTAGTAAGTCTCTGTTATAGGGTTGTTTTTTTATGGTATGCGAAAAGAAAAAATACTTTTTATTAGGTATTAATGCGCTTATAGGTACTTCTTTAACACCTACAAGAACATCACAATTTTGCATTTGGTTGGCTACTTTAATATTTTGCTCTGTGTATTCTGAATCATTATAAACCCTAATATCTGACGGTTCTACTATTACTTGAGCTTGTTTATAGTTTTTTATAACCTTTTTGCAAGCTTCTGGAGATAATACCACACGACGGTCTGGCGGGTTTTTACGTTCTTTAATGATTCCGAATTTCATAGAAAATTGTTTTATAACTTAAAATTTAAGTATAGTTGTAAATGTAACATATGACAAGATGACAAACAAAACTTTTTTTGGAATACTTTTTGAATTACCTTTGCCGACCGCGTTAGGGATAGTAGCGACATCTTTTTTAAGTTTTATAGCTATAAAACTTAAAAAAATATAGCGAATAGCCCGTTAAAACGCCATAATAATTACTGTAATATTGGGGCCGACTGGTTTTGACAGCGAGATTAATTGAACAGTAAGCACGTCGTGTAATGGCATTGAAACACGTTAAAGGCTAGACCAACTTTTTAAACGGCGAGAATAACTACGCTTTAGCTGCATAATCTGAATTATAGTAAGATTAGCCTAGGTACACAAGGTGTACAAGCTTTATGTCTCCAGAAAGCCTTGATTGACGGCGTTCTATTTTGAGGCATCGTAAATGTCAATATAGATTAGGCAGTGCTTTGTTGCCTTTTTGAAACTAAAGAAGATAAGTTATAAGTAGGTTGTCTTTAACCAGCTTATAATCGAAAAAACAAGAAAAGACTAAGCGTGTAGAAAGCTCTTTGGTTACTTGTTTGGACGAGGGTTCGAATCCCTCCGGCTCCACAACAACAATTAGGTTGTAACCTAAAAAACCTGCCCATTTATTTGAGCAGGTTTTTTTATGTCTAAAATTAGCTTTATTTAATGTTACTGCTACATATACTTAAATATTTGTTACTTATAAAAAAACCATAAAGTGTTGTTTTACAACACTATAATTTAATTAGGTGAGTCTGTATTTATTACCCCGTTTATACTTTTATATTTTTTGTATGAGACAATTTTTCCGGTATCATAAACATATTCATCATAATAATCTTGTGTAATATGGTACACAAAATAATGTCCTTGGTAGGGTTTATTATTTTTGTATTTACACGTTACAAATTTGCCTGTAAGCGGATTTAAACTCTTATTTAACAGCAGTACATCATTAGCAAACGTATTTTCTACAATTAATTTACCTTCATAAAATATGCTTTGTACCCCGTCTTTTTTTCTGTTATTATAATACGTATGTGTAACTTTTAACCAACTCTTTTTAATATCTAATCCATTTATGGGGTCAATGCCTTTATAAATACCAAATCCTATTTTTTTGCCTTTACTAGTGTACCAATACACACTATCTTTTTCTTTACCATATACTGTAGTTGCCAAAGGGTAATAATCATTTGGAGATAAAAACTCAATTCTTTTAGCAGTTACACCATTTTTATATAAATATTTAACTGTTGCTGCTTTATAAATGCCATTGTATATTTTGCCATTTTTGTATTCAGTTGTATACTCTATTTTACCGTTTTTTAAGTAAACAATACTTGGTCCGTTTAGAACACCATTTACATAATTTGCGCTATTTGTTTTTCTTCCTTTTTCATCATAAAAGGTTACTTTACCTTCTAAAACTTCTTTTTCTAGATTAGAAAAATGACCATTCATTTGTAGCACTCCATTTATATAAAAGTCTTTTATATGAAAAAGAGAATCGTTCTTTTTGGTAACAACTCTGTAAAACTGTGCTTTATCTTTGGTTGTTGTTTTCCAATCTTTATCAAAATAAATTTTTGATTGACTATAGGTATTCTGAAAAAGGAAAAAGCACACCAATACTATTATGGCATTATTTAAACCTCTTTTTTTTATAGTATTCATCGTAATTCTTTTTTAAAATTAAGTTGATAGTCCTTTTAAGTTTACCTCATCTACTAATTTTAGTAGCTTATACTTTTTAAGCAAGCCAATTAAATACTTACCCATTTGTTTAGAAACACTAGTTTTATAGTTGTTTTGATTTTGCACACTCTCTACATCTATATTTCCTGTAATTGAAGAAATATGTACTTTACCTACTATTTTACCATTATGATATATTAGAAATACTAAATTATAATGATGCAACAACGCTCTAGATGAATTGTACGATTCTGGACTTTGCAGTTTTTTTATAAAGGTATGTTGGTCTTTTTTATCTAATACAGTATAACCCAATTCTTTTTTATACTCCTTAACTTTTGTACCTGGGTTTGAAGTTTCTTTAGTCTGTATATGCCAAATTGAAAACTGAATACTATCTACTTTAGTCGGAATTAAATTCTTTTGCAACTTATTTGCTTGAGAAAAACAAAAGGAAGAAATTAATAATAAGCATACAATTAGTACCTGTTTCATATTTTATAAATTGCTTAATAGGATCTATCTCATTAATTTAATGCTAAACTAAATTGTGGTTTAGGCTCTTGGTATGCTTTAGACATTACCATATAATTTACAATGCCTAACTCATTATAAACAAACATAATACTAGTTGATTTAAAAACATACTGTAATACGTAGTTACCCTCACTTACTGGCTTACCAAACTTTTCTTTTATTTCTATTGTGTTAGACTTACCTAGTATAATTCCGTTATAAAACTTTGCTTTTGCTTTATCTAAAGTTATTCTGGTTAATACTTGCTCTTTAGGCTCTGGCATATTTTCTACCCAGCTTTTATTAAAATTTAGTTCTATACCTAGTGTATCATTTTTTAGTCTAATACCGGAATTCCACATTGGACTAGAGTTTCCACAACTTAAACTAGCGTTTTTAGTTTCTGTAAAAGCTACTTTGTTTTGTTTTTTAAAGTTTGAATAGGTTAACGAGTCAATTTTTAAATAAGATATTGTAAAGTCTTTATTAATACGTAAAGTATCAGTCAACTTTACACTAGAATTAGCTTCTAGCTTTTCTAATTCTTTAATTTCCTGTTTTTCTTTACTACCACAAGAAATAAGACTAAAAACCATTATACAGAGCAAGCCAATCTTCATTTATGTATTATTTTAATTAAAACAATAATACATACAGTTGTGTAACTACCAACGTTACAATTAATATTCGTAAGGGTGTGTTGTATATTTAATCTGGTTATTTAAGTCCTTTTGAGTTCTGCTCTTTAACAACTCCGCCTACCAGTATACCAAGCACGCCTATAATTATATAGAATGGTAATCCTAAAAGTAGAAATAAAGGAAAATCCGTCCAACTACTTACAGAGTATATTATTAAAAATAATAGTGTCGAAAAAAAAGGGTAAAAGAAAAGTTTTAGTTTAGATCTGTAAATACCAGTAGTTGCATAATAAACAGGTACTAAACTTATAATTGCAGGTACAACAAAAATGAAAATAAAGTTCTCACTAGAAACATCAAAACACTCCCTTAAAACTCTTAAAAAAACTCCGTAAAGCCCAGTTAATAGTATACCTGAATAACTGTGTATTTGTATTTTTTTTATAAGCATAGTTCTAAAACTAACTACTTACACTGCAAAAAACTTACTCTTAAAACTGACTAAGCTGTTCTTCAAAGTAATTTTTTAACGTATGCAAACGAGAAGTTAAATTAGTATTTACCTCTTCTATATTTGATATATCTGTAATAATATACGAATAAAACTCTAGTTCATTTTCACTTAATTTATCATTAACCTCATCTCCAAAAATTAATTTTTTTAAAGCTGCTGTTTTGTCAGAGGTTGTACTCTCTTTGTTATTTCTTTTTATACGCTCTAAATTTTCAATAAGATTTTCAACCATAAGATCTCCATTTTTAAAATCTTTTATGGCATACGCATTTTTTGCCATAGATGAAATCATAAAACTAATATCTGCGTAAAGGTCTTTTGGATAAAAATTTGTGAACGCATCTAAAACTTCTTTACATTTTTTAATATCTCCTACTTTTTTGTAATGATTAATAAGAGTTTCATAAGAAGATGCATAACTTATTAAAACAGAAAGCTCAGTTTTTGAGCTATTTTTTGTGTTTTTGTGATATTGAAAATTATCTACTAAAACAGCATAGGTTTTATCTGTATCTATACCTGCTACATACTTATCATTTTCTATTTTGTTTTTAGGATTAGCTGTTATTTTATATGCAAAACCAGATTTCTCTAAATAGTTAGATACTACAGGCAACTCATTAAATTTACAGTAAACAGGTCTTGTTTTTATATTTGACGCTATAATATCTAACGCAAGTAATTCTCCCTTTACTATATAATTTGTTTTATATGTAAGTTTTAAGGTGTCTTGGTTAATAGCAATAGCTATTTTATTTGTAGACAATTTAGCATTCTCTTTTGCTGCTTTATAAACAACAGATGAATCTTTTTCATTTATTAATTGTAGTGTGCTTTTTAAGTCTAAATACTTATCATCATTTTTATTGCTACCTAAAACTATATAAGATAAATTTTCTTTTGCATATGCATCTGGTTTTAATGCAAACTTAATTGGTGGTGAGGCTAAAACCATATCATCTCTTAAATGATTTACATAACTGTTTTGGTTTAACAAACTTGTATTTACAATAGCAACATCTTGGCGGTGTTTTAGCTTTGCTTGTGCGTACATAAACGGAAATGTATCATTATCACCTGTGGTAAATAAAATTGCATTAGGTTCTAAGGAGTTTAAATAGTTTTTGGCATAATCCATAACAAAATCTGTATACAAATCCTCTGGTAAAAATGTTAAAGCCTCTGCCTGGTTTTGGTAAATGCTAAGGTTTAAATAAGCAGTAACATACTCGTTATCTAATTTATTACAAATGTTACCTACAACTGTTGGATAATCTGGTTTTTTTTGACAGAGTATAGCAAAACTCTCTATAGATTTCTCTACATAATACATATACTTTTTAAGCTGTTCTTTTGTAAATTGATTTTTACCAGACTCTAAAAAATTAAATTGATTTTTAGGATTTCCAAATTCATAACTATTATTTAATAAATGACTTGCACTGGTACTGTATGCTCTTCCTAAAGCATAGTATTCTAAATCTGTTAAGTCCTTTTTTTGCTCTAAAAAAGCAATAACATCTTTGGTCCAACCTACATAACCATAATAAGGCAACACATTAAATCTTTCTTTATAAAAGTATGTTAAATGATAATTTGCATACTCGGTATTTAACACTTTACCTTTAGGAAAGCTTAAAACTTGGTATTTATTAGTAGGTGCATCCCAAAAAAGTTCTGGTTCTTTATAACCTTCCGTATCATAGTTATATTCTTGTATGTAATAACCTTCCTTTTTTTTAATAAATCTAATATCACTTGCATCTTGCCCGTTAGGCAAATCATAATCTGTAAAAAATGTGTTAACTATGTTTTTATAAGAAGGGAATTTATGTTGTGCACTCTTGCAACTAACACAAAAAATGAAACACAATAAAAGAATGCTTTTTTTAATCATTAGATAAATTCGATTTTTTTTAAATATATTTTTGAAGTATACCAATACTAACAATAGTAAACCAACAAAAAAAACAACAATTAATATTCGTAGGCGTTTATTGTATATTTAAAACAATCTTATTAGTTACTTTTAATAGCTTATTTCCCTTACTTCTAGTTTACCTATATCATTTTTATTAAATGTTAAGTACTTATATGCTACATTAAGTGAAGAATAATATATAATACTTAAAACCATTTATTTCCTGTTAATAAAATAAGAAACTTCTTATAATTATTGTTGTAAAATCTAAATCAGTTTTATAAATTAACATTTTTTATTTTAAATTAAATTAACCGTAAAATTTAGAGGAATAACACAACTAATATTAAAATACAATGATTTGGACTTACAACAAAATAGTTAAGTATAAAAACCATATTAAATTTTCTAAAAAAAACATAGACGTACAGCTTAAAAAAAGGTTTGAAGCATTACCAAATATAGCAGCAACTGTAAAAAAATACTTAAGCCACGAAAATGAGATTCACACACAAATTGCCCAGTTAAGAAGCAACTACACCACTACAAATGGTTCTGAAAAAATAGCAGTAGAAAATGAACTCTCTAAATTACTTGGTAATTTATCAATCAGTTTTGAGAATTATCCTGAACTAAAATCTAACGATTCTGTTACTCACCTACAACGATCTATAAATGAGTTCGCAGAACAAATTTCCGCTTCACAAAGAGCATACAATAGTTCTGTTCTAACCTATAACAATGCTATATCTACTTTTCCAAGTAATATAATTGCTTCAATTTTTGGGTTTAAAGAAGAAATTTATTTAAAAATTATTTCTGATGAGCAAGAAAGAGAAAACCCTAACATAAACAACCTATTGTAATATGAACCAATTTACAGAACACTTTAGCAAGGTTAAAGCAAAAGCTAAATTTGTTAAACCTCCTTCTAACATTTCAATTATTATACCTATAATTTTAATGCTTTCCTCTGTATTTACTTTTTTTATATTTATTATTTCTTTGTTAATATATTTAATTGTTTCTATATTAACATTTGACAATGATTTTATAGGAAGTTTGACTTTTATAACTTTTACCTACTCTATAGTAGCTACAGTTATTGCAATAGTAATTTTTAAGTCTTACACTAAACAAAAACAAAGGTTTAAAAACACTAGTATCTATCGCAAAGAATTTAAAATAAATATTTTACCACAAATAATTGCATCAAAATATAGTAATATAAATTACCAGTTTGATGGAATGATTGATGAAGAAAAAATTATAGAATCTTCATTTTTTTCTCCAAAAGTTTTAGACAGTTTAAAAGAAAGTTGGTTTTTTGGAGATGATTACTTTTCTGGAAAAATTAAAGATGTAGATTTTGAATTTTGTGAGTTATATTACAAATCAGAAGGGATGACTAATTTGGGTTGGGGCATACTTGTTTTAGCTTTAATTTTGCCTGTAGCTCTTTTACCAGAAATTCCGACACCTGTTTTTGATGGACTAGAAAACCTTGCTGAATCTAATGAGCCAGTAAACAACTCTAATAATGCTCCTAAAACAATAGATAAGACTAAAGTAGATGAGAGGGCATTTTTGTATGGTAAACAAACAAATTTTAGAGGCCTTTTTTTATTTGCAGATTTTCATAAAGATTTTGAAGGTACTGTAAACATTAAAACCAGAAAAAAGTTTAGTAAAAAAATGTTTGCTAAAGACCAACTTAAAACTATTAGAGTAGAAAACAGCGTTATTAACAAAAAGTATAAAATTACTACTACAAATGAGCAAATGGCATACTATGTTTTAAGTCCTAAAATTATTGATGCTATAGATAGATTAAACAAGAAATTAGGTGATAAACTATCTATGACCCTAAAGAATGGTAAATTATACTTAATAATGCCTATGAGTAATGATTTATTTGAAAATATAACTATTAAAGAAAAGCACATAAAAGTAAATTCTGTTGAAGAAATACAAAACGAATTAAACATTATTGCCGACTTAATTAATGAACTTGACCTTAATACTAAAATATGGTCTAAGGCATAGTTTAAATTTATACACATTAAAAAAGTTGTTTTGTAAAGGACGTTTTACAAAACAACTTTTTTTATTAAAGCCAATTTCTAGGCTATTTTAACTACTCGGCATTTTTTACACAGAGGATAATCATTAAGTAAAGGTTTAATTAACTCATGCATATTCTCAAAACTTTCGCCATACAAATAAAGAGAAGTTTCTTCACCTTCCCAATAGCTAGCAATATGTCCTGTTTTAAAATCGCCCAATAGACGCTCTATTTCTTCGTATACATAATTTACATCGCAGTTTTGATAAACCTCATCATCCAAATCATTACTATTTAAATACAGTCCTAATCCTTCCTGAGTACCAAAAGGAATACTTACAACATCTTTACTTTCATCTTCTGGATATATAATTAACTTTGACCCAATAGGTGCTAACATAGCCTCTACTGCTTCAATAATTTTATTAATATTCTCTTTAGAACTATCAGAAATACTTAATTCAATATCACAAGATTCTATTTCTCCGTTTAAAGCTTGTGAAGTACCTCCTCCTGTAGTTTCTGCCTTAAAATCTAATGTATCTAGTATTTCTTGCAATGCATCTTCCAAATCATGACGGTGCATTGGTTGTAATTTTGCGTTTAAGTTTAATGTCAAATTTGTCATACTATCTATTATTTATTTAGCCAATACTAACAATAGTAAACCAACAAAAAAAACAACAATTAATATTCGTAGGCGCTTATTGTATATTTAAAAGAGTCCTACTTAGTTACTTTTAATAGCTTATTTCCCTTACTTCTAGTTTACCTATATCATTTTTATTAAAGTAATTTTTAGACAATCTTTTGGTCCAATTTCCATTTTTATCAAACGCTACATACTTGTATTTTATATGAGATATAGTATCCTTATTTTTATTTACGGTTACTATATTATTTATAAATTTATCATCTGTATAATAATAAAAATGTGAATCTATTTTATCCCCGTTTACAAGAGTTACTTTAGAAAATCTATCATTTTGCTTTTCTACTCTAATAGAAAATAATAACTCGCCATTAGGTGCAAAAGATTCCTCTAAAATTAATGAATCAGACACATACTTCATTATGCTTTTGTTGCGTAAAACATTGTCTTTACTGTAATGAAAAGACTCATAATTTTTAGCTTTTGTATACTTAGTTATTGTACTACTAGTTTTGTTATTATCTGGGTTTAAAGTAATGCTTTTAGTATACCTTCCTATACTATCAAAACTAACAATTACGGTGTTTAATATACTAAGCTCATCTTCTTTAATTGATTTACTAGTAAAATTAGCCTTATATGTTTTTTCTTTTAAAGCTTTAACTATACCTGTAAGTTCAAACCTATTCCATTCTCTTATGTCTTCTGCTTTAGTTTGCTGTTTTACAAAAGAAAAACTTAATAGTAGAACTAAAAGTAACGTAATTAAAAACTGTTTCATTATTTGTGTATGTTGTTATTCTACTTCTTTTTAAAATGAATATATTTTTCTCCGCAATCATTTAATTTCACATAATAATTCATTGCATTACCGTAATTCTGAATTGTTAATTCTCCTGGACTATAGTAGCACTCTACACCAAGCTTACGCTTGCCTATTTTTTTTAATTCTGCATATTTTTTTTCGGTTTCAGTATCTTCCTCTGCCAAACTAACATCAAAATAATCTTCAGCATATTCAATCTCTGATAAATTTATATATAAACCATCTTCTCTATAAAAATTAAGTTTGCCTTTTAAGTTTCGTTCTTTAGATTTATAGGTGTAGTAGTACTCCCCTTTAGACTTTGTAAACGTAAGCGTTAGGTTGCACACGTCATTGTAATATTCGCCCAGTATATCTGCTGGCAACGGAGTTACTTTTTTAGCTGCTTTTGTTAAAGCTAAAGGATATTCTTTTTTATTTTCTGCGTTTACCCACGTTCCTTTTATACCAGAATCATTAATTTTTCCTTTTATAATTGCTAGTGTATCATTTTTATAATTTAGCTCGTACCCAAGCAAACTATCTGCTACAACTGTACCAACTACTTTTATATCTACACCTATTTTTTTGTAATAATAAAATCCACTTATGTGTCCTTCATCATTATTTATATGAAATGCAACATCTAAATTGTTGTTTATTTTACCTGTATAGCTTCCTAAATTAATGTCTTTGTTTAATGGTTTAAATGACTCTTCTTTTTTACTAACCTCTTCCGTTTTATTAGAAGTAGCTTCTGTTACTTTAATATCTTCTGTTTTGGTTTTCTTGTCTGCACAAGAAACTAAAACTATTGCAAGTAATACAAGTTGTATTTTTTTCATTTTCATAAAAGATTATTGTTTACTTATAACTCATTTAGCGTTATTCTTGATTTTGTTTTTTGAGCAAACTTGCTTCTCCAATCGTTTATATTAAAATTGTTTCTTTCTTGAAAAGAAGATGTTTCCCAATACATCATTAATGCGTAATTCTGCTCTAGTAACATAGCCTTGTTAGTATCCCCTATTTCATAGAGTTCTGTAAAAATATCTTTAATTACTTCGTAATTTTCATTTTCTTTCTGACCTCCAAAATTAAGATCTAAATTTTTTCTATTTTTAAGTAAAGGATGATTCTCTAGCTCTTTTACTGGCGTACAGTTTTTTAGCAATCTTATCACATTTTGAGAAGGAAACTCTATAGCCCAATTAGAAATTACTGAGTTTATTATGCTTTTCTGAAAATCTAGTTCATTACCAATTCTTTTATATTGTGATGCTAGTTTAAACCAGTTTTCGCTTAGTTCTCCAAAACTTTCTGTACTCATTTTATAAAACTCAATAGCTTTATTTACATTGTTCTGCTTTAGGCATTGGTTTCCTTTTTCTAGATAGTTGTAAACTAACTTTTCATCTTCAATTTCTTCATCACCATAATCAAAATCATTTAATTTATACCATTCTAAAAACTTATCTAACGATGAGAAACTAGGTTTAATAATACCTTCATCATGGATCATTTCGCAAACAATAGGTTCTTTATCCTCTTTACCAAACTCCCAATACAATCCAAAATAATCTCCGTTGCCCAAACTAGCCTCATAAAAATGTAAAAAACCATTTGGAGGGTACACACCTACTTGTACTTCCTTATCTAAAGATATTTCTGCAATATTATTTGGTAGTTTCATATGGCGCTATTCTGCTTTAGTTATATTTTTTTATCATTTTTATTAATTGGTTTTTTTGCTGTAGCCCATTTACGAATTACTTCATTTAAAGCTCCAAACCCTATAAAACCCAAAAACAATCCTATTGGCATACCAATTAAAGTTTTCCAAAATTCTTTAGGGTTCATTTTATAATCTGGTAAGTAAGCCCAATATAAAAATGCAGCAAAAAGGATTCCCAAAATTACTACTATTCCATATTATATTTTTATCATTTTAAAACTCCTCTTACAAATAAAAAAATACCCAAAGCGGTTATACCAAAAGAAATGGTATTCCATCCAGTTTTGGATAGTAGTAAAATACCAATTACTAACAAAACTATACCAACAATTCTGTTGGCTTTAGACTTCTTTTCTGCTTTTTCTACACTCTTTTTTAACTCTGGTGAAATTGTAAACAAATGCTCTGTAAAATTATTCATCATTTGTCCAATATTATCGGCGTTATTTATTACTGTATCTCTAAACTCTTTATCGCTTTTTGCTTTTTCATTTAAAGCAGCTGTTAACTCGTTTTGCAAACCTCTTGCTACTGCTTCGTTCCTAAAAATGGTTAATTGCTCTTCTGTAAACTTATCTATATTAAAAACAATTACATTTAATAACTCTTGTTTTGGTAAATTTTTTACAGAGTCTATAATACTATTTTTTCTAACATTATTAGCTTCTGTAGCTTCTGCCAATTGCGACTCTAGATCTCTTTTGTGTATTTCTTCTGTATAAGCTCTACGCTCATCATTACAAAGGTCTCTATGCAATAAGCTATCAAAAAGCACTTCATTAGAAAATTTTTTAGCACTACTTTTAAAATCATTATAGTTCATAAGTTAGAATTGGTTATTACTACAATCTAAAACTACTTTTTACCATATTTATTTTCTATTAACAGCTGCTTTAGCCCATTCTGCAGGTCTATCTCCAAAGCATTCTAATATAGCATCTACGCCAATAACTGTACCTTTTGCTAACCTACCAAGTAAGGCTAATGGTAATTTGTTTTCTGTGTCTTTTTCTATAAGATACCCATCTTTAGTTGTTTGTACCCCAAGATTATCGCTTACTATTTTTATAGACTCATTATAAAGCAAACTTTTAACTAAGTCAGATTTAACTGCTGTAATATCTGGAGCATCTAAAACTGAATTTATCATTATATTGGCAACTATATTTTTATTTTTGGATTTTATAATCCACCCATTTTCAGACAACTCAATTTCAGGATTATTTACATATTCTAGATTTAGAATTTGCGCATCTACCAAAGCTAACATTTGCTGAATACTTTCTACAGGTGGCCCATAAGAATACCTTTTTATTTGCTCATCCAAAGCAATTATATTAGCAAATACCTCATTACTAAAATTATTATATGAGAGCTGTTTGTAAATTGATGGCTGACAATGTCTCCAAACCTGTCCAACACAAAAGTCTAAACTTATTGCGCTTGTAGCTGTTGCCATATCTACATAACTATTTATCAAGGATACAATTGGTGTTTCTGTAGGCAATATTAGGCTATGCTTGTAATTTTGATTCGTTATCCATTTAAATGCGGCTTCTTCAACCTGTTTAAACGTATAATTTTCATTTCCTAAAGTATGTGGTAATGAGGTATAAATACTTGCAACAATTGGCACTATAGCAGACACCAAAAAGTCTACTCCTTTAGCATTACTTTGAGCTGTTTTATCTCCTATTTCTTTTTCTAAATTACTAAACTGTTCTTTAGATGGTTTGTATAAATCATCTATAACCTTGTTTAAAGGTTTAGGAACCGGTGGTAAGCCATCTAATGAAAAAGGCACTATTACCGTATTTGCATTTTTATTGGCAGTAAACTGACACTTTTGGGTATGTTTATCTGTAATTTTAAAAGTACCTTGTTTAGCTAATACACCACGCATAACATCTAACATTGCTAAACCAAACCCCCTAACACCAATATTTGCTTTACGTTGTGTATTGGCAACATCTATATAATTTTTAACAGGATAAGGGTCTAAAAAAAGATGAACATTAGAGTTATTTTTAAAATAACTGTTCCATTTAATTAGCTGCTCAGATAATTTTGTGGACTGGTGACCAATAGTAAGCAGCACCTCATCCAAGTCTGTAAAATTTTGATTTTCTGTTGTTAACCTAACTTTATTATTAGCTAATACCTCTATACTTTTTACATTCTGATTATATAATGTAGCTGTTTTATTTAGTAAAAGTGGTGTAATTAATGAAGTAAACCGTTCTTTTAAATACGCTCCTATTTTTGCCCTTGGAGGATATATATCTGGTTCTGAGCTCCCTATTTTATCAAAGTTTAAATTGGCCCAGTGGTGATATGAAGAAAAACCTGGAATAATAGTACCATTGTATACTACCTCATCTCTTTTAGGCAATGTAAGTATACGCTCTGTTATATTTATCCAGTTAGATTTTACTTGCGCTGTACTGTATACTTGTCCGTTTCCAAAATCGCCTGTTTCATCAAACAGCAACAGCTCTAACGTAGTTTGGTCTTCTGTTAAACTTAATTGTGTTATAAAATTTTCTGCCGCATAAAGCCCTCTAGGACCTACGCCTACTATTGCCAACTTTTTTTTAACCACCTTTAACTGTTTATTTATAAAT
The DNA here is from genome assembly GCF_000568425.1 of Cellulophaga geojensis KL-A. NCBI lineage: Bacteria > Pseudomonadati > Bacteroidota > Flavobacteriia > Flavobacteriales > Flavobacteriaceae > Cellulophaga > Cellulophaga geojensis. Next base: position 4,817 of record NZ_ARZX01000008.1, on the reverse strand, counting down.
TCATTAGTATCTTATTTTCTAAAAATAAAATAAGTTAATTAGTCATTAAAAAATAAAAAATTATAGCAATAGTAACTAAGACTATTAAATAAACCCATTTTTTTGTGTTATCATTAGTTTTTATAATGTGTGAAGCAACTTTTCTTTTTGGCTCATTATCATTTTTATCATCCCTATTTTTAACATTTCCCAAAGAAAACTCTTTATCTATAACCGTTTCTTTAGTTATATCTACTACAAGCCTACCTTCATCATCGATATTCTCTCCCAATTGCTCTGTTATTTTCTTGGCTGTTTTTAAGTCAACATTTAAAGCTTCCCTTATTTGTTCAATAATTTCTAATTTATTTTGGCCAGTAAACTCAATTAGATCTTTATTTAGAATTTGTTTTTCTTCAATTACAATAGTTTCTTCGCTTCGGGAGTCTCTTTCTGCAATATCTAATACTTTATTATCATAATAAGTTGGATTATCTTCTAAGTTTTCAACGATATTATAAGCGTCTTTAAGACCAATGTTTACCTGTTGGACAATGTAGCTAACTGCTTGTAATTTATTTTTAGATATTAACTTAATTAAGTCTTCTTTTTATACTTGCTTATCGTTAATCTTTAAATACATATATTTAATTTAAAGGCAGAATAAATTATTGTATATTAATAACTATTACTTTCCACACCAGCGTTCCATCTTCTTACAAACTCATCAGACCAACTGTCCCAACCAATGGTTGCTAAGGTCCAGATAGTAATACCCAAAATAATTAAATTTAAAACAATACCTATAATAGCAATTACTTTCCCTTTTTTTACACTCTTAATATTATGGTATTCGTCTTGGTTTTCTCTGTAAATACGCTCAGATTTTTTAGCAAGAAAATATGAAATTAAAGCAAATAGGATTGAAAAACCACCAAAACAAAATAGAAAACAACTTAACATTGCTAAAAGATAAATTAATTTACTGTTGGGTAATTTCTTTTTTTCCATAATTAATGCTCTAATTAAATACTTAATTTAAATGGTATAGTACCAAGTTAAAAATACTATTTTTTTTATACATTTTTAATATAGGTTATTTTAAATCTGGCTGAATCCAATCTGCATTACGAACAAATAAAATATATTGCGCATAGTCTGTAGTAGATGTACCATCAATAATATCATAAGCATCCCAAATAGGTATAAGGTTTTTTACTTTAGTACCTCTTGTAGAGTTTAAGTAAGGTGATCCATCTGCATCTAGTTTAAGCAAACTTATTGTATTTGGTACGGTTACTTTTTTATAGTCTGCAATACCTTTTATATACATAAAAAGCCTACTGTCTTGTGAATAATTAAATTTTGTAAACGCTTTGCCTTTGTCTTGCATAAACTTTGGTAACGCTCTGCTATCTACAGTTAATTTAGAGTCTACATACATTGTATTTAGGCTAACCATTTTGTTTGCGTATGGTAATGTAGTGTCTTTCTTAATTCGTCCTGCAAAAGTATAATTATAAGCTTGTAGTGTATGAGAAAAACCAAATCCGGCATAAATATTCTTATTTCCCCATTCATTTTGTGCATATAATCTTTTAAAGTTTTGATACATAAACTTATCCCTGCTTCTTGTTTTACCATAATTAGAAATGTTGTATTCTATATTTTCTAGTAAATTAAATGTGTTTTTATCTAGTTGTGTTTTCTCTTTTTCTAGAATAGCATTGAGCTTATTTTTAGACCAAAAAATTAAAGAATCTTTAGTGTTAGGAATCTCTCTATGATATTTTTTAGGTAGCTTTTCTTTTAATAGTTTTTGAGTTAGTTCAAAGTCCACAATTCTATCAATTCCTACTAGTTTAAATTTAGAGGTCTCTGGGAGTTGAGCATAATATGTTCTCATATTTTTCCATTTATTTCTGTATTGCTTAGAAATGCTTCCTATGTAAACTGGCCATTTTTTAAGTATGTTTTTAAGCTCTAATTCATTAGAACCTTTTATATATTCTTGTAAATAATATCCTTGGGCAATGTCCATTTCCGCCAAGTAAACATCAATTTTTATTTTTTCATTAAGTTGATTAAATAATGCAAAATCAATTCTTGGAGATGTTTCAACCTCGTGTACTTCACCAACTAAAAAGAGTTTGTTTTTGTAAAAATCTTCATCTAGTGAATTAAACTGAAGTGAATCTTTCATTTTAACTACCTCTGTATTATTTTTTAAATAGTTTACATATTTACCAGAAGAGCAACTTGTTAAAGATAGTATTGAAATGGCTAGGACAAAAAGTATACGAGTTTTCATTTGTTTGTTTTTTAAGTTCTCAACAAAGAGAAAACATAAAAACAATAGAAAAAAAAGAGTGTGATTAACTTGAAGTTTTTGGGTTAAATTTGAATGGCCTGGGCTAATTTTGAAGCTGTTGGGACGAATTTGAAAGCCTTTTTTTTAAGGCTTCATAGTAAATTTGAGAAATTGGTATTGTTTCCTCGGTTGCAGATATTCTTATAAAACGCTTTCTAGCATTGCCTTCTACAGTTTTTAGATAATCTAAATTAACCAAGTAAGAACGGTGCACTTGCCAGGCTTTAGGAAGCTGTTTCATTATATTAGAGAGTGTGTTCCTAAAAGTTTTTTGCTCCATTCCGTTTTCTGTGTTGTAGTATACATCTACATAATTTTGTTGCGCTTTTGCAAAAATAAAATCCGATTCAAAAATGGTTAAGGTTTCAGACTTATTATTGCCAACAATAGTTATGGTTTTATTTCTTTTAGTATTTTCTTTATTATACAAAGGAACCTCTATAGAGCCAAATTTAGAGCGCAAATAAAGCCAAAAAGGAACCACAATAGGTGTAAATGGTATTCCAAACGATTTTATAAAACCCCATATTAATTTAGACGTAAATGAAGATAAACCACTAACTACATAAAAGTGATAAAAAAAAGCGAAAAGAAATACAATAAAGGCAGTTGCAATAATATACAAACACTCATTTAATACAAACCATCGTTTTGTTTGAATTTTATAAAAGTAATTTTCAATAGGATGAACAAGCAGTATAGGTATTATTAGGCAAAATGCATAACCAGAAAGAATTAAATATTTGTATGAAAACTCGTTATTACTATCAAAGGGTTCTAAGGCTATCAATAAAATTGAAACAAATGTTCCTAGCAATAACGCAATCATAAAAGTATGTTTCCAATTTTTAGAATATGCTATTGTTTTATTTAGTGTAATCATTGCTTTTATATCATTGTTTTTTTGTGCCAAATACTACAATTTAAGTATGTTTTACGTTTATAGTAGTAATAATTATTCTAGTTTTTTATTTGAAAGGTCAAAATTGTAGATGTCATTTTTTTATTTTTTTAAAGCACCAATATTACTTCTTCACTTAATTTAAAGTCTTTCACTTTAGCTATTTAGGTTTTGCTTTTAAAAATTGATTTAATTCAAGCGTTAAGTTCTTTTTTGCTTGTTTTTCATAAAGTTGTTTGAAATAATCTGTTTTATAAATAAAATCCAATTCCAAAATGCTTTTAAGTACTTTTTTTCTTCCTTTCTTATACATAAAATCTGGGTAGATTCTATATTCTTTTCTGATGTTCTCACTATATTTTTTATACTCTTCAGTACTTTTACCTAATACTGAAAGATCTAAATCTAAAAGTATGTTTGTATCATTGTCATCTGATAATTTATGTTCTTTTGTTGCCTCAATTTGCGCTATACATTTACTCAATTTGTTAAATGAAGTTTTAGCAATTCTATTTTCAAACCTTAAAGCACTTTGATGTTCATTATCGCTTTTAGTTGGTTTGTAAATAATGTCATGATAGTAGATGGCAAATAATAAGCAGTCTAAATCGTTAACTTCTGATTGAATTTTACTTAATTCCGAAATCATATTATCTAAATGCTCAAGATTATGATAATGACGAGATTTAGACAAATAATTGTCCTCAATTTCAATCCAACATTCCAAATTATAATCTTCATTAGAAGAATATTTTCTAATTAAATTTAGGAATTTTTGTTTTATCATCTCGGTTTTTAAGGTTTTGTTTATATCGGTCTCGTATAACCGTCAGTTACGGGATTAAAGTTAATGTTTTCGGCTTATCACAGACTTTAGCAATTCCGAGTAGATTAGGACCTAGCCTCCCGAACTTTAGGGACGACGTAATTGCGGTTATACATTATGTGCATAGTTTTATACATATTCAAACCAAATTGTTTCTGAATTTCGGTCAATCGCATAGTCAATAAATCTTTTGAAATTTCGCAAGTCTTGTCCAAAATTATTTCCAACATAACCTTCTCCTTTGTCTTTATTGAAGTCCGAAAAATAGTATTCAGAGTTCATTGAGTCAAAATCCGTTTTTATTAATTTTTCGTACAGATTATCAATATTTTCCAGTTTATTGATTAAGTTTTCTACAAGAACTTTTACTTGGTTTATATTTCCATTTAAATCTTCTTTTCTCTTTTCGAAATCAGACTTTAAACATTCCTTTTCTTCTTCATTTTCCGCAAACTCAATCATATTGACTTCTTCCTCTTCGCTTGGGTATTCGGTCATTTTGTACAAATGAGATATATTGATATTCGTTATTTCTCCAATTTGGTCAAATTCAGATGTGTGTTCAACTACTCCTGGTCTGCACATTAGATTACAAAATTCTCTACTCAGAGAATAGAGATTGCTATTTTCAAAGTATTCTGACGTGATTACTTCACTATCATTATTTACCATTAAATTAATGTCTAATCCCATTTTCTCAAATTATGCACAACGGTCTTCTTTATTTTGATTTATTAATT